>CAOKNI010000010.1 GCA_948470005.1 uncultured Mycoplasmatota bacterium | reverse complement strand
TACTGACATTTTCAAAAAACTAACTATACTGACATTATCATAAAATTACTACAAATTGTAAAAAATGTGTTTGCAAAAAATAATAATTTGTGCTATTATTACTTAAGTTGTGCAGTTAAAAAGCGTAAGGCCAAACGAGTGGATTACGTTTTTAATTGTCTCAAGAGGAGGATATTTTATGGAATATTTAGATTTAGGAAAAGCCAAAATTAATAAATTGTTAATAACTTTTGCTATACCATGTATTATAAGTATGTTAATAAATTCTATTTATAATATAGTTGATCAAATATTTATTGGAAAAGGAGTAGGAACAATAGGGAACGCCGCGACTAATGTTATATTTCCAATTATTATTATTTGTAATGCTATTGCTAGTTTAATTGGCAATGGTAGTGCTGCTAATCTCAGTTTAAAACTTGGTGAAGATAATAAAAGTGAGGTCAAGAAAAGCACAGGGGCTTCCATTACTCTACTTTTTATTGCAGCTATTATTATAATTATTTTAGGAGAGATTTTTTTGCCTATTTTAGTAAACTTATTTGGATGTACTCCAAACGTTTATTCATCAGCCATAACATATGGACGCATCATTTTACTAGGAGCGCCATTTATGATTATATATACGGGTTTATCTTCTATTATTCGTTCTGATGGCTCACCTAAATATTCCATGATTTGCTTAGTTATTGGAGCTATCATTAATTTAATATTAGACCCAATTTTCATTTTTAGCTTTAACATGGGCATAGCTGGCGGAGCATGGGCAACAATAATTGGGCAATTAGTATCTTGTATAATTGCTGTAGCTTACCTATTTAAAATAAAAAGTATTAAATTAGAATTAAAAGACTATGCTTTAAATAAATCCCTATTTAAAACTTTAGGTCTTGGTTTATCAAGTTTTATTACTCAAATGACTGTATTAGTTTTATTTGTTGTCATGAACAACTTAATGACAAAGTATGGTGCTTCCTCAATTTATGGAGCTGATATTCCTCTATCTGTTTATGGTATAATCTCAAAAATAAATAGCCTTTATATTTCTTTAATATTAGGTATATCTATTGGTGCTCAGCCTATTATTGGCTTTAATTATGGTGCTCAAAATTATGCACGAGTAAAAGAAACACTAAAAAAAGTAATAACTATTGGTTTTATTATTGGTATAATATATAATCTTCTTATTTACTTTTTCCCAAGCAAAATCATTTCTTTCTTCATAACGAAAAGCGACCCTAATTATGATTTATTTATGAAATTTGCGATAGACTGTTTTCATATATTTTTAGCAATTTGCTTTTTAAACTCATTTGAAATTTGTGCTAGTAATGTTTTGCAATCTTTAGGCCATGTTGTAAAATCAACTCTTATATCTTTTACAAGACAAATAATATTATTTGTTCCTATTGCTTTAATTTTATGCCATTTTAAAGGATTATATGGAGCTTTATATGCAGGACCTATTGCTGATGCTATTTGTTTCGTAGTTGTTATATTTATATTTTTATCAGTATATATTAATTTAGGAAAAAATTCTAATTTGTTAGTCAAAGAAGATAATGATTTATTAGAGGTTAAAGGAGAGGCTAAAACAAGCCTTGTTATTACCATTGCTCGGGAATATGGAAGTGGAGGGAGATATGTTGGAAATCTCCTTGCTAAGTCTTTAAATATTCCTTGCTATGATAAAGAAATAATTTATTTATCTGCTTTAAAATCTGGCTTTGATGTTTCTTATGTAGCAAAAACTGAACAAAAAAAGCAGGGGTATTATGCTAATGATGATGCTTTATTTGCTTATCAAGCTAAAGTAATTAAAGAATTAAGTAAAAAGCCTTGTATTATTATTGGTCGCTGTGCAGACCATGTTTTAAAAAACAAAAAGAATACTTTAAATATCTTTTTATATTCCAGTATTAAGGATAAAATAAAAAGGGTAACGAAGTATTATAATATTAAAGAAAGTGATGCTTTAAAGGAGATTACAAAAATTAATAAAGCTCGGGCTAAACATTATAAATACTATACAAATAAAGACTGGCAAAATTTAAATAATTATGATCTTTCTTTAAATGTGGATGCTTTAGGCGGTGTCAAAAAGACTGTCGAAATATTAGAAAAAATAATTTTAGAAAATAATTTTAAATAAAATGTGTTATAATAGTTTAGGTGATAAAATGGCATCAGATATTTACTTTGAAAACAAAGAAGAGATTATTAAGTCTTTAAAAGTTATTTGGAACTATATGAATTTAAACCAAAAAATTACCAAGTGTGATATTATTATTGGCTGCGGTTGTACCAACCTAGAAATTCCCACTAAATGTGCACAACTTTATCATGAAGGATATGCACCTAAAATTTTATTCGTTGGTGGCTATGGCAAAATAACTAAAAATGCTTTTAAAAAACCTGAAGCTTTACTTTTTAAAGAAATTGCTTTAAAAGAGGGTGTTAATAAAAAAGATATATATGTGGAGACTAAATCTACCAATACTGGTGATAACTTTAAAAATGCTCTTAAAATTATTAAAAAGTATAATCTTAAAGCAAATAAAGTTTTAATTGTTCATAATAAATTCAATGAAAGAAGAACTATATCTTGTGCTAAAACAATTTTAAAAGATAAAGAATTATATATTACTTCACCAGATAGTACTTTTAAGGAATTTATTAAAAAGCTTGAAAGTAAAAATATATCAGATGTTATATCTAATATAGTCGGAGATATTGAAAGAATTATGGTTTATCCTGAGTTTGGCTGGCAAGTCAAAAACAAAGTTCCTAAAAGTGTTTTAAATGCTTATAATTATTTAATATCTCTAGGGTTTACAAAGTTTTTAATAACCCCAAAGCAATTAACAGAATTAAAAGCTAAGGCTTGAGGTGATTAATTTGGCTAATTTAAATGAAATAAAAAAAGATTTACAAAGATTGCTATCTAAAGAGCGTTACGAACATTCTCTTTTAGTTGCTGATGCGGCTAAAAATCTAGCAACCGTCTATAATTTAGATGTGGATAAAGCATATCTTGCTGGTTTACTTCATGATATAGCTAAAGAATTTAGCTCTCAAGAAAATGAAAAATGGCTTCAAAAATATAATTTAAATCCGGCTTTACTTTTACCTGAAAATAAAAAAATTATTCATGCGGATATTGGGGCGGTTTATGTCGCTGAGGATTATCACTTTGATGCTGACATATGCGATGCGATTAAATACCATACCATTGGTCATGAAAACATGAGTGATTTTGCGAAAATTGTTTTTATTGCTGATAAAATAGGACGTCAAAATATTACTAATGAGTTACAAGAAATAAAAAAAGTAGCTTATCAAGATTTAAATAAAGCTCTATATTTATGTCTCAAAAGAACTGAAAAAAAATTAGCTATTAAAAATTTAAAATTGCACCCAGATACAATGAAACTTTTAAAAAAATTAGAAAAACTTGCATAATTAAACTTAGTATGATAAGATTAAGGAGGAGTTTTTAATGGGGATGCATTCATATTATAAATTATCAGAGCCTACTCTTTTACTTTATTATAATATAGTTGGTGTTGATTTAAGAAGTATTGATTTAAGTAATATCGAAACTGAAGGTAGATACTTAGAAGATTTATCACCTCTAAATAATCACACTTATTTACCGGCTTCTTCTTATTTAGTTGATGAACAAATGCAGATTTTATTGGAGCGCTTGTGTACCGAATTTGGTTATGGATGTGAGCATAAACAAGAAGTATTTTTTAAATCGATTATGGGAATAATGCATGCGGTTACGAATATAAATATCATAGATGGAGCTAAAGACGATTTTGCTACTTATTTTGAACGCTTAAATACAATTATTATTGCTGTTTTAAGAGAGATAAATTCTTTACAAGCTGTGGAAGTTATGGGATTTTTCAGATTAATAAAGAATAAAAAACTTAGAGATATTTTAGACTGTACTAAAGTGTGTCCTACCTTAGCTTTATTAGCATATTTAGGCTTAAATCCTGATAGTGAAATCAATGATTATATTATTTTTGATGGTAATAATCTTAATTACGAAAAGTTAGTAAATTTAATTAATGAAAAAGCATATTTTAAAACAGATTATGAAGCAGATACTAGTCCTTTTATGCGACCAAATTTCATTAGCTGTCAAAGATAGATACTTCAGTTATGGGTATCTTTTTTTTTATTTAAATGTTATAATTTTATTAGGATAAGGTGAGTCGGATGGAAGAAATATTAGATGTTTTAGATGAAAAGGGAAATTATACTAACGAAGTTGCAACTAGGAGTGATTGCCATAAATTTGGCCTTTGGCATAAAGCAGGTGTGGTTTTTGTTATAAATTCTAACAATGAAATATTACTTCAAAAAAGGAGTGCTAACAAAAAGTTATGGCCTAATATGTGGGATATTACCGCGGGAGGTCATGTTCTTAGTGGTGAATTTGGATATCAAGCTGTCATACGCGAGACAAAAGAAGAAATTGGTTTAGAAATAACTAAAAATGATTTAACTTTTATTGGAGCAACTCTTTCCACAAATTTAAAAGGTGATATAATAAACAATCAGTTTAATGAATTTTATGTAGTAAAAAAAGATGTTGATATTAAAAGTTTGAAGCTTCAAAGAGAAGAAGTTTCTGACATAAAATGGCTAAATGCCAAAGAATTATTAACTAAAATTGATAATAATTATGATACTTTGGCGCCTAAAGAAGGGTGCTGGGAATATTTAAAAAAATATTTAGAACTTAGCAAAAATATTTAAAATAAACTCAATTTTTGATAAAATTTAAGCAGAGTAGGTAAGTGGTAAAGTTGATAAAAGATAATTTAAAAATAATATCATCATTTTTTAAATTAGTAGAAGAGCCTAAATTGTGGTTATTCTTTCTTTTCTTTGGCTCTATAATGGGGCATTTATCAAGTTTATTAACTCCTGTTTTTGCGGCTAATATTATTTCAGAAATTACTATGGGACATGCTTCATTAACATATCTTAATATTGCTCTTTTAGGTATTACTTATACTTCCTATAATCTTTTCTGGTTTCTAAATTATACATCCTATTCTGAATGTTTTAAATATAGTTATAAAAAATTACGTGGTAAAATTGTTGATAAAGTTTTAAACTATGATACCTTATATCAAGATAAAATATCCAAAGGCGAAATTTTAAATACTATTAATGCGGATACAGGGCATTTAGCGGAAATGATTGATAGTGTTTGTGAAATAATTGTGACATTTTTAAAACTTTTAGTATTAATATTTATTTTTTTAAAAACAAATATTTTGATTGGGATTCTTGTACTTATTTTAGATTATTTGTATATAAAAGCTTATGACATTTGTAATATTAATTCAACTAAATATTTGATGGGGCAACAAAAGTATCGCGATAAGTTAACTGATAATTTGCGAGAAATTATGAATGGACTTCCCGAAATAAAAATGTTTAATATTGATAAAAAAATGAAACAAAATTTTAATGTATTAGCTAACAAATGGCAAACAGCTTATATGAATAAACGAAAATATGTTAATATTCGTTCTAGTATTTTACCTTTCATTATTCATTTTGGCAAAGCCATCCTTTATTTGATATTAGCTTATTTAGTATTTAAAGGGAAATTAGCAATTAATACTCTAATATTACTCGTTAGTTATTTTGAAAAAATGATGGGAACAACTAAAGACTTAATGGGGTATTCAAGGTCTATTAGAGAATGGAGTGTCTCTATTAAAAGAATAAATAAAATTTTAGAATATAACTCGAGTGAAACAATACCTTTTGGCCTTAATGAAAATAGCTATCTAATGGGTAACGTTGAATTTAAAAATGTTAATTTTTCTTACAAAACTAAAAATAAAGGCGGTATTAAAAACATTAGTTTCAAAGCAAATTCTCATGAAATAACTGCTTTAGTTGGAAAAAGTGGTAGTGGTAAAACCACAATAATTAATTTATTACTCCGAAAATATAAAATTGATAGTGGTAATATTTTTTTAGATGCTAACAACATTTATGATTATAGTAAAGAAATTTATTCTGAAAATATTGTGGCTGTTAATCAATCACCTTTTATCTTTAATATGAGTATCAAGAAAAATTTAGATTTAATTGATACTAACATTGAAAATCAAATTAATGCTTGTAAAAGAGTAGGTATTCACAATTATATTATGAGTTTAAAAGATGGTTATAACACAGTTTTATCTGAAAATGCGAGTAATTTTTCCGGTGGTCAAAAGCAACTTTTAGCTATTGCAAGAACTCTTTTATCTACTGCCGAAATACTTATTTTTGATGAGGTTACCAGTTCATTAGATACGGTTTTAAATGAAAAAATTAAAAATATCTTTCTTGATTTAAAAAAAGACCATACAATTATTGTTATTACGCATAAAAAAGATGTTATGCGTCTTGCTGACAAAATTATAGTTTTAAATAAAGGCCAAATAAAAGGAGAAGGAACACATCAAGAATTACTTAAGTCTAATAAATATTACCAAGATTTACAAAAAAGAAAGAAGTGATAAAAATGTTATATGATATATTAAAAAAATTAAATATAAATTATAAAGAAATTGAACATGAAGCAGTATTTACAATTCTAGAAGCCAAAAAAATTAAAACTAAAATTGATGGTATTGGCACGAAAAGTTTATTTTTAAAAGATAAGAAAAATAATTTTTATTTATATATCTTAGATGAAGATACTAAAGCAGATTTAAAAAATATTGCATGTATATTAAATACCAAGAAGTTATCTTTTGGCAGTAGTTTAGAATTAAAAGACATTTTAAATTTAGAGATAGGCGGGGTAACTCCTTTAGCTATCATAAATGATAAAAATCATAGTTTAAAAATATTGATTTCTCGCGATTTACAAAATAAACAGCTATTATTTCACCCAAATGTTAATACTAAAACAATTTCGATTTCCTATAATGATTTAATTAAATTTATCGATTATAATCAAACTCAGTATGTAATAATTGAAAATAAATAATATGAAATAAGTCTTGCTATTAGAACAAATTTATAAATATATGAATAACATATATTGGAAAGATAGGTTATATACATGAAAATATTATTAGGAATATTAATTCCATTTCTTGGAACATCTCTAGGTGCAGCTTTAGTATTTATTATGAAGAAAAGTATTAATAAAAAGTTTGAAAAATTTTTACTTGGATTTGCCGCTGGTGTTATGATTGCTGCCTCTGTTTGGTCGCTTTTAATACCTGCAATTGAACTTGCTGAAAGTGGCGGTAATATTGCTTGGTTATCACCATCTATTGGCTTTTGTATTGGTATTCTTTCTTTACTTTTATTAGATAAAGTTATTCCTATTGTTGACAAAGAAAGTTCCAATCAAAAAAACGGTAATTTAAAAAAAACAACAATGTTAGTTTTAGCAGTTACTCTTCACAACATACCTGAGGGTATGGCAGTAGGTGTTGTTTTTGCAGGCTTATTAGCCGGAAATACTGGCATTACACTAGCCGGAGCTTTTGCACTATCAATCGGTATAGCTATTCAAAATTTTCCAGAAGGTGCAATTATATCAATGCCTTTAAAAAGTGGTGGAATGAGTAAATTTAAAGCTTTTCTTTATGGAGTAGCATCAGGCATTGTGGAGCCCATTGGAGCTTTATTAACTATTCTTTTAACAGGACTTGTAGTTCCAATATTACCATTTATTTTAGCTTTTGCCGCCGGTGCTATGATTTATGTCGTCGCAGAAGAACTTATTCCAGGATTTCATGAAGATGGCAAATCAGATTATGGAACGGTTGGGGTTGCTCTAGGCTTTGTTTTAATGATGATTTTGGATGTGGCCTTAGGTTAATTTATTAAAAAGCGTTACTAATTAGTAGCGTTTCTCTTTGTCTAAAAAAATTGCATTTTTACAAATTTTAATAAATTCTCTTAGCAGAATTGTGAAAATCTGTTCTTTGACTTTCTTTTTTTCACTTTGATATGTAAAGAATCAAAAAATTATTTACATGTATTTAGTTATATGATAATATAACATTAGTTATATAACGAATGTTATAAAAGGAGAATGATATGCCACCCATAAAGAAATATGATAAGGAAAAAGTTATTGCAACAGCTTTAAAAATAGCCAAAAAAGAAGGGCTTGATAGTCTTAATGCTAGGCGTATTGCTAAAGAACTTAATTCCTCCGTTAATCCCATATTTAATAATTTTAAAAATATGGATGAATTAAAAATCGCAGTATATAAAAAAATATATGATATTTATTTAGAGTATATGAATAGAGATAGTAACTCTAAAAAGGCATATAAAGAAACCGGTTTAAATTATATTAGATTTGCTAAAGATTATCCGGAGTTTTTTAAAATAATTTTTATGCAAAAAACTAATTTAAATGCTAAAAGTTTTATTACTTCTGATGATGCTGGTAATGATGTTTTAAAAAAAGGACAAGCTTTAACTGGATTAGATTATGAAACTCAAAAAGATTTTCATGTTAAAGTTTGGATATTTACGCATGGAATAGCTTGTTTAGTAGCAACTAAAACAATTAATTTTAGTGAATTAGAAATAAGCAATCTTTTAGAGGCCACTGTAAAAGAGATGCTAATTGGTTTTAAAGAAAGGAAAAATAATGAAAAAGATAATTGAAGTTAAAAACTTAACCAAAAAATACAAAGAATTAAAAGCTATTGATAATTTATCATTAGAAGTTTATGAAGGCGAAATTTTAGGCTTATTAGGCCCTAATGGAAGTGGCAAATCAACCACTATAAATTGTTTATTATCTTTATTAAATTACAGTGAGGGAATCATTAAAATATTTGGTAAAGAAATGAAGCCAGACTCTTACGATTTAAAGTCACTTATAGGAGTTGTATTTCAGGAAGTTGCTGTTTTCAACGAGTTAAATGTATATGAAAATATTGATTATTTTTGTGGTTTATACATTACCAATAAAGAGAAAAGAAAAAAATGTGTTGAAGAAGCCATAAACTTAGTAGGATTAGAAGATTTTAAAAAATTTTATCCCCAAAAATTATCTGGAGGTCTTTTAAGAAGACTAAATATAGCTTGTGGTATTGCTCATAAACCAAAACTTATATTCTTAGATGAGCCAACCGTTGCAGTTGACCCTCAAAGTCGCAATAATATTTTAGATGGTATTAAAAGATTACGTGATGAAGGAGCTACTATTGTTTATACTACTCATTATATGGAAGAAGTTGAAATACTTTGTGATAAAGTTATAATTTTGGACAAAGGTAAAATACTTGCCGCTGGCACGCCTGATGAATTAAAGGAGCTAGCTAAAATTGAAGAGAAAATATCACTAGAAGTAAATGATTTAAATAATAAATATTTAACAAAAATAAAAGAATTAAAAAATGTAGATGAAGTAAAATATCATGGAAATATCCTCCTAATTACTTATACTAAAGGCCAAAACAATCTAGCTCTTCTTATGGAATACCTAAAAAAAGAGAATATTAAATATAATAAAATATATTCTGAAAGGCCAACACTTAATGATGTATTTTTAGAGCTTACTGGAAAGGAACTACGAGATTAAATGTTTACACATAACTTTAAATATTCCTTAAAAATTCTTTTTCGTAATAAAACTTTAATATTTTGGACTTTTGCTTTTCCCGTTTTATTAGGTACATTTTTTAATATGGCTTTTTCTAATATTGAAAATAGTGAGAAATTAGATATCATAAATATTGCTATTATTGATAACAAAGAATTTAATGACAATTTAATATATAAAGAAGCTTTTAAAAACTTAAGTGATAAAAATAATGAAAATAGATTATTTGAAACTCAATACACATCTTTAGAAGATGCAAAAAAATTATTAGAAGATGGAAAAATTACAGGATATCTAAAATTAGAGAATAATCAGCCTAAATTAACATTTACAACAAATGGAATAAATGAAACGATATTTAAATATGTAACAGAAGAAGTAGAAGAAAAAGAAATTATTATTGCAAACTTAAGTAAAGCTGAAGTTGAAAAAGAAATAGATTCAGGTAACATTAATATTGATTATGAAAATATATATCAAAAAGTTCTAAAATTAATCGAAGAGAGTAATGTTAAAATAAATAATATTTCTAATTCTAATTTAAGTTACACGATGATAGAGTTTTATACTCTTATTGCTATGGCTTGTTTATATGGTGGTATATTAGGCGCCGTTACTATTAATCAAAACTTGGCTAATATGTCTGATCAAGGTAAAAGAATATCTGTTGCTCCTCCGAATAAAGGACAAGTTATTTTAAGCAGTTGCCTTGCAAGTTACGTAGCTGAACTTATAGGCCTTGTATTATTATTTATTTATACGATATTTGTTTTAAAAGTAGATTATGGCCATAATTTGGGCTTAATTATTCCTTTAACAATGGCGGGAAGTCTAGCTGGATTATCTTTAGGCGTTGTAGTTGCCACCACACTAAAAGTCAGTGAAAATACGAAAACGGGAATTATTATTGCTATAACCATGCTCGGATGTTTTTTATCAGGAATGATGGGTATAACTATGAAATATTTAGTTGATAAAAATATACCTATTATAAATAAAATAAATCCTGCCAGTATGATTACAGATGGCTTTTATAGTCTTTATTATTATGATACTTTAGATAGATATATATTTAATATTGGAAGTTTACTTATATTTGCTTTTATATTATTAATAATTTCTTATCTGAGTTTAAGGAGGCAAAAGGATGACAGTATTTAAAGCATTTTTAAAAATATTAAATAAGAATAAATTTATTATCATATTATATACAGGATTTTTAATTGGCTTTGGCGGTTTTAATTTACAGACTAGTGACAGTAGTCCTAACTTTATAGCTAGTAAGCCAGATATTATGATTGTAAACAACGACGTCGAAATTGGTATTACGAAAGATTTGATAAAATATATATCTGATAATAGTAACATTATTAATTTAAAAAATAATGAAGAAGCTATAAATGATGGGCTATTCTATCGTGATGTAAATTATGTCATCTATATTCCTAAAGATTTTCATGCTGATTTTATAAAAGGTCAAAATCCTGAAATAAAAATTAAAAGCACTGGCGATTATCAATCAGCTTTTGCTGAGATGTTATTAACTCGTTATATTACAGTTGCTAATATTTATCAAAAAAGCTCAAAAAATGAAGAAGAACTAATTGCTAAAATAAATGAAACTTTAGCTAAACAAAGTGAAGTTGAAATAACGTCAAAGCTTGATACCAATAGTTTATCTAAATCTTCATTTTATTACAATTTTGCTAATTATAGTATATTAGCATGTCTAGTATATGTAATCTGTTTAATATATTCTAGTTTTAAAGATTTAAAAATTCAAAAAAGAACAATTATAAGTAGTACAGATTATCGTAAAATTAATAGGAAATTATTATTATCAAATAGTCTTTTAGCTCTAATATTATGGGTTATCTATGTAATATTAAGTTTTATTTTAGTAGGTAAAATAATGTTTACTTATCAAGGTCTAATTTATCTCATAAATTCCTTCCTATTTACGATATGCGCCACAACTCTTGCTTTATTTATCGGAAATTTAGTCTCTAATAAAAATGCGATAAATGGTATTGTAAATGTTATAGCATTAGGTTCCAGTTTCTTATGTGGGGCATTTGTTCCAATGGCTTGGTTACCAGATAGTGTTTTAAAGATTGCTAAATTTTTGCCATCCTATTATTATATAAGTACTAATGAAGCCTTAACAACTTTAGAAGTATTTAATTTTACAAATTTAACTCCAATTATCACTAATTGTGTCATTATTATTTTATTTAGTCTAATGTTTATTATTTTAAATAATATTATTTCTAAAAAAAATCAAAAAATCAATTGAGCTCTGAGCTCTTTTATTTTAGGTATAAAAATATTATAATATAAAAAGGTGAAAGAATATGTTTAAAAAAGTTAAAAAATATAGATTTAAATTATTAGTTATGTTGCTACTAATACTATTAATTAGTAGTAATATAAGTTGGTTTATCATTTATAAAGAGCAAAGAGTCAGAGTAAAAAATTCTCTTATTCCTAGTTTAAATAGTGATTATTATACCAATCAATTAATATTAACTAAAAATTCACAAATTTATTCTGAAATTAATGGTAATTTTGATGATACCAGTTATTTAAATAACACAGTTAAAAATGTTCCATTAATTAATCAAAACCCCAAGTATCCTAATGGGTGTGAAGCAGCCTCAGCCGTTATGCTTTTAAATTATTATGGTATTAAAATAACTTTAGACGAGTTTATTAACTATCTTCCCAAAAATAAAGTATATACTGAAAATGGTTCTCGTTTTGGACCTAATCCTGCGGAAGCTTACGCAGGTGACCCCACAAGCGAAACTAAAGGGTGGGGATGCTTCGATAAAGTTATTGCCGAAACTATGGAAAAAATTATTAAAGATAAAAAAAGTAATATTGCTGTAATTAGAGAAAATAAAAAAGCTCCGCTTTCGGAATTAGTAAAAAATTTCCCTGTTATGATTTGGACAACCATAGACTATGAAATAGTTGATAGTGTTTTTACATGGTTTAGCTATGATAGCAAAGAAATTTACACATATCCTAAAAATGAACATGCTGTTATTTTAACAGGCTTTGATGAACATTATTACTATATCAATGACCCTTTAAAAAAAGAAAAAAATATTCCTGTTTTAAAAGAAAAATTAGAAAATAGCTTTGATTCCTTAGGTCGTCAATTTATTTACCTTACATCATTTTCTGGTAAAGAAGAATAAAATAACTTTTAAGATTTTAAAATTTAAGATATAATTAAATAAATAGAAAAAGAGGTCAAAATGAAAAAAATAATAATTATAAGTAGTATATTGTTAATATTGTTAGTTAGTGGTTGTAACACAAATAAAACAGAAGGGAAAATTGATGGTATTAAATATAAAGAAAATGCCGAAGCTACAAATTATATAAAAATAGAAATGGTTGATGGCACAATTATGCTTTTAGAGTTATATCCAGATATTGCTCCCATTACAGTTGCTAATTTTCAAAAATTAGTTAAAGAAAAATTTTATGATGGTTTAACTTTCCACCGTATTCGCGCTGGTTTTATGATTCAGGGCGGAGACCCAGAAGGAACAGGATTAGGTGGTTGTAAAGAAACCATTAAAGGGGAATTTAAAAGTAATGGGATTGAGAACAATCTATCTCATGAAAGAGGAGTTATTTCGATGGCTCGAAGCAATGATAAAGATTCAGCATCTAGTCAGTTTTTCATAATGCACGATAATGCATCGTACTTAGATGGTGATTATGCAGCTTTTGGTAAATTAATTGCTGGTTTTAGCACTTTAGATAAAATTGCTAACACTAAAGTAAATGGTGAGACACCACTTACTACTGTACGAATGAAAAGTATTCGTTTTATTACAATTGAGGAAAACATGAACAAATAAAAAAGAGTATTTCTACTCATAAGCCTTCATTAAAAGGCTTTTTTCTATTTCATCTATTCTTTTAAAAATACTACTTAAATAAGTAATTAGATAAATATGAGGATTTAATAAACAATTTTTAATAGTAAATTTCATTCCTTTAATTATTAAAGCTTTTTTAATATTTTTAGCTTCATCGGTGAGAACCGGTATAAAAGTAATAGCAATCGTAATAATAAGACTGATATCTTTAATATTAATTTTAAATATTTTTAGGGGATATAAAAGATTATATATTGCTTGGCCAAATTTAATTGGCGTAAATAACTCATTAATAACGTAAGTCGAAATTAAAACTGCAAACAATTTAAAAGAAGTTAAAAAAGCTATTTCCAAATTCATAAATATTAAATTACAAATAAAAACAAAAGTAATAAATATAACATTATTTTTTAAAAGTACAGTTAATTTTTTTAAATCCTTTTTTATTACTCCTAAAAAAACTAAGTTAATTAAAAATAAGGCAGCTAAAACAAACAAATTATTAACAAAGAAAATTGCTATACTATAAATAATAAAAAGTACTAAAATAATAACATAAATCATTTATTATCTAACTCCTTTAATACATCTTTTTCATTTGCTACTTTAATCCCTTTTTTATTTAGAATATTTATTACTGCTAAATTAAAAGGAATAGCAAATCCACAATCCTTTAAAACATTCAAATTATTAAATAATTCCTCCTTAGTGTATTTAAACATTTGTTGATCATGCAATATAATTATATCATCAGCATATATTAGTTCTTCTAAATTATTAGTAGTATAAATGACTCCAATATTATTGTTTTTTAAAGTTACAAGTAATTCTAAAATATTTTTTTTTCCTTCTGTATCTAACATACTTGTAGCTTCATCAAAAATAATATATTTGGGGTTAAGAGCTAGAATAGAAGCAATAGCAATACGCTGTTTTTCACCCCCTGATAAATTATAAGGATTAGCATTTATAAATTTTTCCATTTTTGTTGTTTTTAAAACATCTTTAATTATAGTATCTATTCTTTCTTTAGGTGTACCCATATTAAGAAGTGCAAACTTTATATCTTCATAAACACTAGGAAAAATAATTTGATTATTAGGATTTTGAAAAACCATTCCAATTTTTTTTCGCCATACTTTTATTTTTGTTTTTTTTCCTACTTCTTCGTTATCAATAGTAATAGTTCCTGAAAAAGTCTTAAGTCCCGTAAGAATACTTGAAAGTGTTGATTTTCCACTGCCATTTTTTCCTATTATAAAAGTAATTTTTTTTTCATTTATAGTAGTATTAATTTTATTTAAAACTACATATTTATCATAGTTACAAGTTACATTTTCAATTTTAATCATTAACTAACACTTCGATTCTACTTTTTAATAGCTTAGTTAGAGTAAGAGTAGTTATAATAATAACAGGTACCATAATAAGTTCTTTTATTATTCTTACTGGAATTATGATATTACTTGCTCCTTTAGTTATCAAAATTATCCAAATCGTATTAATTACACCATTAATTAAAATACAAACTATTAAAGATGTTAGTAAAAGACGAATAAAAAACTGTTTATCTAATTTGAACTCTTTCCGTTTTAGTATTAAACCATATGTAAGTCCACTTAGCATCGCTGATATCGTAAACCCAAAAAAGTAGCTACCTGTTGGAAACAACAAAGCCCCAACAATGTCACTCAAAGTACTAATCAAAATAGTATATTTAGGGCCAAGAATAATCCCGGATAAAACTAATGGCACAAAGGCAAAATTGATATAAATAATTGGTGTTCTAATAGCTAGAATCCGAGCTAAGACAACACTTGATGCTAAAAATAAAGCACTAAATATTATTTTTTTAGTTTTGTTCATTAAAAAACTCCTTTCTTTCCACTAGAAAAAATAGGAGATATTAATTCATAGTGGAATGCGAAAATAAATAAGCGATTATTAATCTTGCCTTATAAACAACTTCCCGTTTTATAAGTCTTAACTAAATATTTTCTACTCTAATAAATAAAACATAAATTAAATTCGACAAATTTCTTGTCTGAAAATATTATATCAAATAAAATTAATAATATCTATAATTATATTTAAATTCTTAAAAATTAGTGTTAAAATTATTATGAGAAGAGTGGTAATATATGAATAATAATACAAAATTAATACTTGGCACTATTTTTGTAATTTTAGTTATGGGTGCAACCATTATTTATAATTTAGAAGAACCTCAAGCTAAATCTAAAAAGCGTACCAATAATACTAATGTTAGCCTTTATTATAGTACAGATAAACAAGATATATATGCTCATAATTTAGATAATATTAAATTTACTTATCAAAATGAAACCAAAGAATTAAGTACTTGGCTAGATGGTAATTCCAAGTTTTTAAATATTTTTATTTCGGAATTAAAAAAAGAAAAACCAGCCGCAGTCTATAAAGATGGTGGCACGAAAGCATATTTAAAAGAGGATTTAACATATATCATTTGCCATACTACTGATGGCAATAGTGATATTCATATTGGGCGTAAGTTAGAATATGATAATTTAGTATGTCGAATGGAAAAAGAAATATTAGTTGCTAATATAGTTGATAAATCACTTGAAAAAGAAGATTTTATTTGTAAAGGAGAAGCAGAAGATTTTTATGCGGATGAAAATAATATATATTATTATGAATGCCCCAAAAATAAATACGTAATTGTAGAATATACTGATGGTTCTACGGAAACGGTTAAAAATGCTTTAAAAAATGAAGCTATTAAAATAACAGACTTAGATAAATATAACATCAAATACAAGTCTAAACCAAAAAGGGCTTAAACACCATGAAAAAGTAGTAACTGATATTTATCAAAATGGTTTACAATTTATAGCTATTTTTATGAGTTTTGCCTTATGGTATATTTGAGAATAATAGACAAAGGTGAGCTTTTTATTTTTTTAGTAAATTCTGGATTATGTGAAACAATATAATAATTTCTCTTTTTATATTTTATAAAAGTAAAAACATTCATCAAATTATAGCAGATTTATAAGACTATTAAATTCAAAAAAATTTTTAAAAAAAGTATTGCACAATTCGACATATTATGCTAAAATATAATTACTTAATAGAGATAGCACATTAAAAATGATTTTAAATTAGAAATAATTTGAAATTATTCTAACAAATCTAAAAATTTGTTAACTCTATTAATTAAAAATAGACAACAAAAATTGCTATTATTTAATTAATAACACAGTGCTATTACTATCAGGCTATTAAGTATCGTACGTATGAGTGGGTTCTTGATAGGAATTATAAAATATATCTGTCAATATATGTTTATAATTTTATGGAATGATATGAAATCCCACAAAAAACAGGTTGTTTTGACAGGCAACTTGTTTTTTTTATGCTTTAGGGCTTTATTTTTTTTAAAAACTTATGTATAATATAGGAGTTGAAAAAGGAGTGAAAACATGAAAGAAGAAAATAATGTTTTAGAAACAAAGTTAAAGAATTTAACATATATAATGCTAATGGGTTTTTTAATTATCATTATGCTTTTAATAGGATTGTATTTTAAAGGATCAACAGATACTAAAACAACAACAACTAATCCTAGTGGAAGTTCATCTGGTGGTTCATCATCAGCTTATGATGTTAGTAAAATGAACAAGATAACTGGAAGTGATGCGGCTAAATTATTTGATAATAAGAAAGAAACACAAATATTATATATTGGTCGTCCAGGATGTGGAGTATGTGTTAGTTTAGTGCCAGAATTAAACAAAGTAATCACTGATTTAAATATTAAAATTAATTATTTAGAATTAGATGAGAATTTTAGAACTGATTTTGCTGATTTATTTAAACATTTAACAATTGAAACTAAATTAACTAGTGGTGGTAAAACTTATGAAGGAACTTATGGCGAACTTTTAAATGAAGGCGGATTTACTCCAATGGTAATTATTATCAAAGATGGTAAAATGGCTGATGGCTTTATTGGTTCTAGAACAAGTGATACAATCAAAACATTATTCCAAAAATATTTATAATAAAAACTAAAGATGGCTCAACCCATCTTTTTAAGTATAAGGAGTTGATTTAAATGGAAAAATATCAAGAAATAGAAAGAAGTATTATTAAAAGATATCGGAAAGAAATTTGGCGTAAATTTATCGAAGCTGTAAATAATTATGAATTAATCAAAGAAAATGATAATATAATGGTGTGTATTAGTGGTGGCAAAGATTCATTTTTACTAGCTAAATGTTTTCAAGAGATAAAAAGACACGGGAAAATAAACTTTAATGCTCATTACGTAGTTATGGACCCAGGCTATTCACCTAAAAATTTAGAATTAATTAAAAATAACGCAAGGACGATGGGGGTACCAATAGAAATCTTTAATACAGATATTTTTAATATTGTAGATACTATCACTACTAAAAGTCCTTGTTATATGTGCGCCCGTATGCGAAGAGGCCATTTATATAATAAAGCAAGTGAACTAGGATGTAATAAAATCGCTTTAGGACACCATTTTGATGATGTCATTGAAACTACACTTCTTTCCATGCTTTATGGTTCGGAGATTAAAACTATGTTACCAAAACTTCATAGCGATAATTTCCCTGGATTAGAGCTTATTAGACCATTATACCTTGTAAAAGAGTCATCAATTATATCTTGGACTCGTTATAATGATTTAAGTTTTATTAATTGTGCTTGCCATTTTACCGCGACATCTCAAATTAATGAAGATAGAAGTAAAAGAAAAGTAATTAAAAAACTTATTAACGATTTACGTAAAATGAATAAAGATATAGATTATAATATATTTAAAAGCCTTGATAACATTAATTTAAATTGTATATTAGGTACAAAAAAAGATGGAATTTATGAAAGTTTTTTAGATACTTATGATAATGATAGCAAATAAAATAATATTGCGCTATAATTTATAATAAAGAAGGGTAATTATGAAAGCATTAATATTTAGTCATAAAAGTGATATTGACGGAATGGGTAGCATTATCTTAGCTCGCCTTGCTTTTCCTGTTGTCGATTATTGTTTATGTGAAACTTTTAATTTGCCAAATGAAATAAATAAATATTATGAAAATAAGGAGATATACACTTATGATTTTATCTTTGTTACCGACATGTGGCTAGATGATGAAG
This sequence comes from uncultured Mycoplasmatota bacterium, assembly GCA_948470005.1. The sequence continues at coordinate 15,150 of CAOKNI010000010.1, read as the reverse complement.
TACTAACTAAAATAGCAAATGATATTAAACTGCAAAATAAGTTTTACCTTTTTGACCATCATGCTTCAGCTCTAGAAAATCGTTCCTATAATTTTGTCACTATTAAAATAAAGGATGAAAGAGGCCTTTTATGTGGCACGAGCCTTTTTTATGATTATTTAATTCAAAATAAATTTTTAAATACTAATCAAGCTACCGAAGAGTTTGTAGAGTTAACGCGGAAATATGATACTTGGGAATGGCATGACTTATACAATGAAGAACGACCTCACGAGTTATCTTTACTTTTTGATTCTTTAGGTTGTGAAAGTTATATCGAATTAATGACTAATAAATTAAAAGAATGTAAACGTTTTAATTTTACTAAAACGGAAAAGTTATTAATTGATAATAAAAAAGAAGAAATTTTAGAAAAGATTATTAATTATAGTCAAAATATATTTTATAATAAAGTTTTGGGATTAAAAGCAGGAATAATATTTATTAGTTATGAATATCGTAATGATTTAGCTGAGTATTTGCGCCAAAATAATTTTGCTCTTGACTTTGTGATGCTAATAGCTATGGATTATAGGGCTATTTCTTACCGGAGAATAAATCCTGATGTCAATGTGCGCAAAATTGCCGAATATTTTGGTGGAAAAGGGCATGATGCCGCGGCCAGTAGTCCAATATCTGAAAAAGTAAAAACTCAAATTATAAATTGTTTAATTAAGGATGTTAGTTAACATGAGAAAAATATTTTTTTTAATTATTCTTTTATTACCGTTAAATGTTTTTGCCACTTCGAATCCTCAGATTCATTCTAAGGAAGTTATAATTTATGATTTAACTATAGATAATATTATTTATGAAGTAAATAGTAATAAACCAGTGTCTGTTGCTAGCCTTACCAAAATATTAACTGTTTTAACTGCTGTAAATAATATTGATGACTTGGATACTAAAATTACTATTTCTGCTAAAATGCTCGAAAATATTTATTGGAATGCTTCTGTTGCGGGCTTACAAGCAGACGATATTGTAACTTATAAAGATTTGTTATATGCAACACTACTTCCATCTGGAGCTGATGCCGCAAGTGTTCTTGCATTTAGTATAAGCGGTGATATTCCATCGTTTGTAAGTAAAATGAATAATTTAGCCGCATCTATTGGTATGAATAACTCTAACTTTAAAAATATAACAGGACTTGATGAAGATGGACAATTTAGTAGTGCGAGAGATATTGCTATATTATTAAAAGAAGCTTTAAAAAACTCTTTATTTAAAGAAATTTTTACGACTAGAAAATATACTTTAACGAATGGGTTAACTGTAAAATCAACTATGAATCTATATGAAGAAAAAAGTGGACTTGATACTAATCGTATTTTAGGAAGTAAAACAGGTACTACTAAAAAAGCAGGGCTTTGCTTAGCAACATATTTTAAAAGCCATAATCATGATATGATTGTGGTTACTATTGGAGCTCCATATCCTAACGATAATTATTATAATTTAGTAGATAATTTAACACTTATTTCCTTTGTAGATGATAACTTTTTAGACTTAATGCCATCTATATCTTCAATCACCGAAACTGTAACTGAAAACAATATTATAGCCTATGGCTCACAAGTTTTATCTAAAATAGAATATCAATACTATATATTTTTTGGAGTTATAATTATCTTTATTTTAACTATTATTAATAAAATCAATTTTAAGAAAAAGAAAAAAAGTAAACCTTAAAATTTAACTTAAACAAAATATTGCAGAAACCCCAAAAATGTTTTACAATAAAATAGTAGCGAATATGGAGGTATATAAAATGTTAAAAGATAAAGTTGCAGTTATTACAGGAGCAACCCGAGGAATTGGTTTTGCTACTGCTAAAAAATTTTTAGAAAACGGTGCCAAGGTTGTTATTTGTGGCCGGTGCCAAGACGGCATAGACAAAGCTATCGATTTATTAAAAAAAGAAAATAAAGATTATGAGGTGATTGGCTATTATCCTAAACTTCATGATACTAAGGAAGTGCAAGAGTTATTTTCTAAGGTAAAAGAAAAATATGGTAAAATAGATATCCTAATAAATAATGCTGGTATTTCTTCTAAAACACCATTAATTGATTATACTGAAGAAGAATATGATAATATAGCTAATTTAAATATTAAGTCTGTATTTACTTGTTCAAAAGAAGTAGTTCCTTATTTAAAGGAAACAAAGGGTGTTATTTTAAATACAAGCTCTATGGTTAGTATTTATGGTCAACCATCCGGGGTTATGTATCCTACTAGTAAATTTGCTGTAAATGGATTAACTAAATCTTTATCACGTGAACTTGCTCCTATGGGGATAAGAGTTAATGCGGTAGCCCCTGGTATTACGGAAACTGACATGGTAAAAAATCTTCCTAAAGAAATGATTGAACCTTTAATAAAAACCATTCCGCTTGGTCGTATTGGAAAGCCTGAAGATATTGCAAATGCCTTTTTGTTTTTAGCAAGTGATATGGCAAGCTACATTACAGGAGTAGTCTTAAGTGTTGATGGAGCTGCCAGAGCTTAGATATGAAAGAAAAATTACTTAAATTACTAGACAATTCATACAGCCCATACTCTCATTTTCGAGTATCTTGTGTTGTTGTTATGAAAGATGGTCAAGAATTTGCTGGTGTGAACGTTGAAAATGCTTCTTATGGTGCTACTATATGTGCTGAACGAAGTGCAATTGTTAGTGCTATTTCTCATGGTTATAAAAGATATGACTTTGAAAAAATGTATGTTATGTGTGATAATACTAAAATAGGAATGTCTTGTTTCATTTGTCGTCAGGTAATTAGCGAAATGTTTGAAAGTGATAAAGAAATAATTGCTATGAACCCCATTGGAGAAATAGAGAGTCATACTGTTGCTGAGCTATGTCCTTATCCTTTTAGTGATGATGACTTAAAAAATTAATGAAGATAAAAAAATATCTTCGTTTTTTAATTGTTTTGAAATAAAATGCATGATAAAATAAAGATAATTAGGAGGGTTTATGAAAAAATCTGAAAGATTAGTAGCCTTAAATAAATTTTTAGAAGAAGGACGAGATTTAACTACAAAAGAACTTACTTTGGCTGGGTTTAGTAAATATGATTTAGAATGTTTGCGTAAAGATACTTTAATTAGTGAAGGAACAGGTGTATATACTTTACATAATATAGACTTATTGCTTATGTATGGTAGGGGCTTATTAGATAAAAAGGATTATGATAAAGCTTGCCAGTGTTTTTATAAAATCTTAGAGTCTGAACCAAATAATCATGAAGCAATTTTCCGATTATTTGTTAATAGCATTTCTAAGAGGAATTATAATGAAGCTTTTAAATTTTTTGATATGTTAGTAAGTTCGACACCTGAAGAGCATAAAAGTGATAATTATTTATATTTATTTTTGTTGGGATTAGTTACAAAAATACCTAAAAAATATGAAGGAGTTTATTTAAGCATTAATTATGATTCCATAAAAATAAGTGTGGCGGATAAAAGATTTCAAGATATAAATTTAGAAAATACAATAAGAGCTAAAATTTATAATAGACAACTTGTAAAAGCAGTGAAGTTTATTGAAAATAAAGATAACCAAGAAGATATAACTGAGGCTAATATTGTCGCAAAAATTTTAATAGCGCAATATAAAAAGCAATGTGGAAAAATTTTGAAAGAAAAAGCAGAAAATACTTTAATAGATTTAATTGAGACTCAAAATTATCAAAGCTTAGTAAGTACATTAACAAAGCAAAGTCAACTAGGTAAATCCCATGATGCAGATAAATATATAATTTTACTCGCTAACCAAATAATAACAATAAAAGAAAAAGGAGAGTATCCAGTAGAAACTGCCCATATAACAGGAAATTATTTTAAAGCCATAATGCATAGAAATTATAAATTAGCTTTAGAGTTAAGTGCCAAATATGATAATAAACCAAATGAAAATTTTAGACCATTAAAACTTTTATTAGAACAAATGATAGATTTACTTAACGAAAAAATAAATGAGAAAGATGTTCCTGATGCATCCACTTTATTAAAACCTGGTGCAGAGGAAGAATTAACTTGCAGTTTAGAAGAAAAAATTGAAAGTCCCGAGCCAAACATACCAAGAGTGAGTAATACCGAACCAAAATCAAAAGCATCTAGAAATTATTTAGAACAAATTAAATCTAAAAAATATAAAGATTTATTAAATATTTTAATGCCAGAGGTTAATAGTAAAACTAGTTCTCAAGCTGAAGAGTACTTAGCATTTTTAATTAGTGATTTATTAAGTTTAAAACAATCAAAGAAAAAACCACGTGTTAAAGGTGAATCTTATTCTTTATTTAGAGCTATCCTAAACCAAGATTATGAAGCAGCTTATAAATTTGCTAAAGAAAATTTAATCCAAAATTCCACAATGTTAAATGAATGTTTCTATCTAGTATTAGAAGATATCATGACTGAAATTAAAGCTCTTGAGGAACCAAAATCTGTAAGTATTCTAAATTTAATTAAAGAAAAGAAATATGAAGAACTTGTTTCTTATCTCGAAAAAAAAGAACAAACAGAAACTGTTTTAATTGATGAAAAGTATATTTTAAAAATTGCTCGAGATATTTTAAAAATAAAAAATACGAGTGTGTGGCCAACTATTAAATCTTCTAATGGAACTACAGTTTTTAAGGCAATTGATAATAACAATTATAAGGATGCTTTAATACTTTCAGAAATTTTTTGCCGGAATAAAGGATATGATAAAAACTCTAATCCTATACATTTGTTATTAGTTGATATAAATGCCGAACTTGAATTAGCAAGAAAAAAAGGACCATTTATATTAACTTTACTTAAAGAAGGAAAGTATACGGAAATAGTTAAATATTATAAAGATAAGCAGTTAACGCTAAATTCTTATAAACGTTATTTATTACTAATCGCAGAAGAATTAGTTAATATAAGCGAAAATGGTGTAATTCCAGCTTGTAATGACAAACAATCTTCTTCGGCCTTTACAGCTATAGATAATAAAGATTATAAAGGAGCTTTACGTTTAGCAGAATATCATTGTAGCACTAATGGGAAAGATAAAGATACTGATTATTTATATTTATTTTTGTCTACTTTAAATATGGAAATAGAAAAAGTTGAAAATAGAAGAGCTCAAACTTCAAGTGTTACTCCAACTTTAATTTTAGAGCTCATAAAAAATAATGAATGTGAAAAGCTTTTTGCCCTTTTAACAACTAAAAAACAATATAGTACCCTTAATTATAGAGAAGAAAATTTACTTAAATTAGTTGGTGATTACCTAGATATTAAAAAAACTGGTAAAATTCCTCCAATATTATGTACTAATGGTTCTACTACTTCAAAAGCAATTGAAGGAAATAACTATGGTTTAGCTTTGGAATTGTTTCAAAACTTAGAGAAAAAAGGAATAGATAATAGTACTAATACTCTTTATTTAATGTTAGTAAAAATCACTTCTTTAATTGAAAATATAAAAAAATCTCCAGATTCTGGATTGGAAGTTTCTCCATCAAGTACTTCTATTCAAAATGAGATAAATGAATTTATAACTATCGATATGATTTTTGGTGCCTTAACTCATGGCCATACCGATTTAGCTTTAACTTTAGTTCATAAATTTTTAGAACAAATAGGTGCAACTTGTTATGAATTTTTAGTTGTAAGTAATATTAAATGTAGTATTTTGGAAAGTGATTTAGCTTTTATAAGTCCAATGTATATCCTTGTTAATTTAAAAAGAGGAACTTTTAAATTTGAATTACAATCATATTTAGATGCCTTTTATGCTTTATGTGATAGTGGTGAAGTTGCTGAAGCTGAGATATGTTTAAATATAATTAGTTGGTCAAAACAAATATTACCTAATAATATTGATATAAACTGGCTTCATAACACCCTAGAAAATGCCAAAAATAAGAGTGGAGGAAGAAAATAATGGAATATAAAAAAATTGATGGAGTGGTTGATAGACAAATGAACTCTGAAATAGGTTTAAATTTATTTAAATTTTAGGTTTTTAAATGATTTTAAATGTAAGTGGCAGAACCGATATTGTTGCTTTCTATTCGAAGTGGTTTATTAATCGTTATCAAGAAGGATTTGTTGATGTTCGTAATCCTTTTTATCCCAAACTTGTTAGTCGCATTTTCTTTAAAGATGTTGATTTAATTGTCTTTTGTACAAAAAATCCGGCTCCTATAATTGATTTTTTGCCTCAAATTAAAGTGCCAATATTATTTCATGTAACCTTAACCCCTTATAAAAAGGATATTGAGCCATATGTACCTGCTAAAAGTATAGTTATTAAAAATATTAAAAAAATATCTGAAATAATAGGCAAAGAAAATATTTATGTTCGCTATGACCCTATATTTAAAAATGATAAATACAATTTAGATTATCATATTTCTGCTTTTAAAAAAATATGTGAACTACTTGATGGTTATGTTACAAAAATAATTGTTTCGTTTATTGATGATTATAAGAATGTCCGTAAAAATATGAATATTTTAAGAATTAAAAATTTTACTAATGAAGAGATAAAAACACTAGCTCTAAATTTTAGTAATATAGCCGCTTTACATAATATGACGGTGCAAACTTGTAGTGAGTACAATAATTTAAGTGAATATGGTTTTCACGTAAGTGATTGCATAGGAAGTGAATTAGCTAAGAAAATAACTGGTAAAAATTATCCTAGATGGCATAGTCGTAATAATAAATACTGTAATTGTGTCGCTATGGTTGATATTGGTTGGTATAATACATGTCGTCATTTATGCAAATATTGTTATGCTAATTTTGATGAAACAAAAATTAATCAAAATATTAAACAGCATAATGTAAATTCATCATTAATAGTAGGAGAATTGCAACATGATGATAACATTAAAATAAGAAAAAAATAAAAGGAGAAAAAATGGAAAAAATAGCTATCATATCTGATATTCACGGGAATTTAGAAGCTCTAAATACTGTGCTAGAAGATATAAAAAAAAGAAATATTACTAAAATATTTTGTTTGGGTGATATAATCGGAAAGGGTTCTTTTCCACATGAATGTATAGATATTATTAAAAATATTTGTGAAGTTGTTTTAGTTGGTAATAATGATGATGCCTTTACCATTAATAGAAGCAAGTTCAAATTAAACGAAATTGATTTAAAACGTCTTAAATGGAACCAAAGTCTTATTACTAAAGAAGACCAAGAATATTTAAGTAATCTACCATATTCATATGAATTTTATATGAGTGGCAGTTTAATTCGGCTTTTTCATGCCACTCCCACTAAACTCGACGGTTTTTGTGCTTCTTATAATGATTTCAATTTGAAATATGAAATGTTTTTACCATCAAAAAATACTACTAGTAAAAGTACTGCTGATGTTGTCATATTTGGGCACTCTCATACAGCTTATGTCGAAAAATTATTTAATCGCACTTTAATTAATATTGGGAGTGTTGGTAACAATGTTTGTGTTATCAGAAATGCCAGTCGTGATGCCAGCAATATGGAAACAACAAGAGCATCGTACTTAATAATAGAAGGGGATTATGAAGTTAAAGAATATCAAAGTTCTTTTAGTTATCAATTTGTTAACATTCCTTATAATATCGAAAAGGAACTAAAAGGTCTAAAGTCCCATTTTGAAAGTGACAAATATAAATTAGAATTAAAAGAAGGAAAATTCCGCAATATAAAAAGAGTTCATGAACAATTAAAAAAGTGTGGTATTGACCCTGATAAATTTAATCTTAATTAACAAACCTAAGCTCAAAAAACAAAACTATTTTATAAATAGAATTAAAAGTAATTCAATAAGCATATTTTGAGTTTCTTTATCAAGTTCTTTAAAACTTTTAATTAATTTAAATATTTTTGTGATTTTAATCTCTTTAGTATCTTTAATATCATTATTTTTAAATATAGAAAAAATATTTTTAATTAAGTTAATTCTTTTTTCTGTTGGCAGTTCTTCTAATTTTTTCGTAAGTTTAAGCTCTAGATTTTTACTTCTTTTATTTTGCTCGTCTTTTATAAATTTTGTTTCAGTACAAAGCCAATTAAAAGCATCATGTTGAAAAATATTAAAACCTTTAGATTTTACTACATTATATTCGTTTTGATGATATAAAATCATTCCAATAATGCTTTCCACTGGAACATACATTTTAATTTTATTACTTATTTTTTTATATTCTGATGATAAAACTTGTTCTTTTAAAAAACCGGGCCCATCAAAATTATAAATATCTTTAACTTTTCTTCGAATATAAAATTTAGCATTCATAACTGCTGATATGGCTAGATTTCCACCTTTAGAGTGTCCGCCAACTCTAACACATTTGTCAAGTAATGAGATAGCTTTATTTAGATAAACTGCAGCATATTTTTGACTAGCTCCCGGATAAAGATAAGCCATTTTAAAATCTTCTTCCCAACCGATTATTGATGTATCGGTCCCAGCAAAAGCAATAAATTTACTATTATCATTAAGTTTAATAGTTAAAGCCCCAAATTGCATTTCATTATTTACCACATTCATATAATTATAAAGTTGTGCATCACCATATCTTTTTGTTTCTGCCATTAGTTGTAGCATTTTATAAGTATTACTAATAAATATACCTCGATATTTACCATTATTTTCTTTAAGTTTTTTAGCTACATCTTTTAATAGTATTTTTTTCTTTTTAAAAGCAGGAACTATATTTGTATAATTAATATAGGGAAGTAAAGATAATATAAGGCTATCAACTTCTGTAAATTTAAATGTTTTAAAATCTTCATCTTTATGCTTTTTAATATATTGGGTAACATTCATATGAATTCTCCTTTAGATACCCTAATTATATCATATTATTTAAAGGATATTTTATTCTTTTCTAAATTATATTTAACTTGATAAAATTTTAAGAAAGCTTTATATAATAAATAGGTATCTTGAACACCAATAAGTTCCAAGCTAGAATGCATAGCGAGCATTGGTAATCCCACATCTAAAGAATTAATACTTAAATGTTTAAGACTTGCTCCAGCTTGTGTTCCACCTGTTGCAAAGTCATTTCGTGAAGTATAATATGTACAAGGAATTTTATTTGTTTCACAAATATGTTTAAAAAGGGAAGATGTAACACTATTAGTAGTACCATTTATTTCTTTCATAATTAAAATTCCCTCATTTAAATTAGGAGTATTAGTATGGTCTGATAATTCACCGTGATTAGGGTGTCTTGCGTGTGTATTGTCTGCACTAATTATAAGAGAATTAGCAAGAGTTACTGCAAGGTCAAGATTAACATTTGCACATATTCTCTTTAAGACATCAATCAAGAAATTAGAATCAGCACCTTCATAAGTATTAGAACCAATTTCTTCACTATTAAAGATAGCTAGGACATTTATGCCATCATTAAAATTATTTATAAAACTTTTTAATGCCGCAAAAGTACAAGTAAGATTATCAATTCTAGGACTTGTAATAAAAGAATTGTTAATAATTTGAGCTTTTTCGCAATTATATAAAAATAAATCTGTATCAAAAATATCTTCTTTAATTTTTAAATCTTTTTTAAGGAGATTAATTAAATTATCATGTTTATTAAGAGAAATAATGGGCATTAAATCAATTTCGGTATTAAGGTCTAAATTAGAATTAGCTTTATCATTTTGATGAATTGCTATACTAGGTATGATAGCGACGGCCTTTTTTGTATCAATAATAACTTTTTTAAAATCTTTACCACTTTTTAAAATAATTCTTCCAGCAATTCCAAGAGGTCTATCCATAAAACCATAATTTAAAATTCCACCATATGGCGCTACATTTAGTTTTGCATACCCATTTTCATAATAATCCGGATTTGGTTTAATAGAAAAAGCCGGAGTATCATTATGAGTACATACTATATTAAATTGTTTTTCACTTGCTTTGTTTATATTAAAAGCAATAATTGAAGCATCATTTCTTACAACAAAAAATTTCCCATGTAAATTATGCCAATCGTCTTGCTCTGCTAATTCTTCATAGCTATTTTCTTTTAATATCTTCTTAATTTCTTTTGTACATGTAAATGAACAAGTGCCAATATTTAAAAAATCTAGCAATTCTTTATTAAAGTTTTTCATGAAATTCACCTTTATTAGTATGAGGAAATTATTTAAAAGCATGCGATATATTTATAAATAAAAAAAATAAAAAAATTGCATTTTTTACAAATTTTGATAAATCCTCTTAGCAGAAATATAAAAATTTGCACTAAATTCTTACAGATTTAATTAAATCTTTTTAACAGAATTGTAAAAATCTGTTCTTTGACTTTCTTTTTTTCTTTTGTTATGATGGCTTTACTTGCGTAAGTTTTATAATTTTAGAAAGAAGGAAAGTATGAAAAAACCAAAAAGATTTTTAAAAGATAATATTGCTAGTATTATTTTTACCTCTAATGATTGTATAGAGTATGTAGAAAGAATTGTTAGTGCCGCCTTAGGTATTGATGAGTTGGAAGTAAAAGGGAATCTTACCTTAATAACTCCAAGAATTTCCGAAAATATTAATATTAAAGGTAGTAATGCGGATGCAGTCTATGAAAGCGATACTTCTATTATTAATATCGAAGTAAATTATAATATAACTAAAGAAAGTAAAATGAAGAATCTAAGATATGTTTGCCAATTATTACTTAAACAAACTAAACCTAATGAGAAAATAAATCTAAAACCTATTATCCAGATTAATATTAATAATTATGATATCTTTGATAAGAAGGAGTTTATCTATCGGAGTTTTATAATGGAAGAAAAATATCATTTAAAAAGAGACGATACCATATCAATAATTGATATAAATGTAGATTTATTAAGTGAAATAGATTATACTAATATCAAGGGAGGGAAAGATAGTTTAGAGTATTTACTATATATATTTGTAAATGAGAATAAAAGTGAGTTATCTAAACTATATAGTAGTGATAAAATAATGAAGAAAGTAGAAGAAAAGATGAGTGCATTAAGTGAAGACTTTTTAGATGGGTTATATTATGATGTTGAAGAGTATCACAAAAAGGTATTATCTGAGGTAGCTTATGAAGAAGGTATAAAAAAGGGAGCAGAAGAAGCCACTGCCAATACTAAAAAAGAAATAGTTAAAGCAATGTTAAAAGATAATGCCCTAGTTGATACAATCGTTAAATATACAGGTTTAAATCAAAAAGAAATCGATATAATTAAAAAAGAATTAGATAAAGATAAATAATCATTTATTAATTTAAGAGAAGATAATTTTTAAAACTTTAATAATTAAAGCAAATAATAAATATCTTCTTTTTTATTTGACATTTTTTTCACTATTTATTTTATATAATTAAATGGGTGATAATATGAAAAGGTTTATAACCAAAAAAATAATTAAAATTCCTAGATATAAGCTCCTGTACTTAATTAGTGTATTTAGCATTGTTTTAATAATAGTTGTTAATATCTTAATTAACGGATATTTAAAAAAAATAGATAGTGCTAAATTTTTAAATATTATTATGGGTAATGCAACTGGCAATATTTTAAAAAATTATAATATATACCAAAATAATGGTAATATATTTTATAAAAATATTTATGGTTTTAATTTTAATCGTAATAAACCTACCACCAATAATGTAAATAATTTAAAAGATATTATAATAGATGCCAAAGAATTAGGTGAACCTGAAATTTACCTCTATAATACTTTTCAGACTGATAAATACAAAAATAATTATTATAATTCTTACACAGTTAATCCTTTGGTAACTGAAGCTAATCTGATATTAAAAGAATATTTAAAAAATTATGGGTTAAATGCCATAGTTGAAACAAAAAGTGTAGCTAAAACTTTAAAAGAAAATAATCTTTTATATACTGAAAGCTACAAAGGCTCCAGAATACTTTTAGAAGATATGTCAAAAAATAATTCTTCTTTGCAATATTTTTTTGATATTCAGCTTTCGGTCAAGGAAAGGCAAGAAACTACAGCAGTTATTAATAATATTAATTATGCTAAAATTTTATTTGTTATTGGAACAGATAATAAGAATTATAAAAAGAATTTAGATTTTGCAAATAGATTAAATGACAAATTAAGTGATGTAAATGTTTTATTATCGCGTGGTATAAGTATCCAAGGTGGAGCAGGATATCATGGGATTTATAATCAAGACTTTAATACTAATACTCTTTTAATTCAAGTTGGTGGCAAGGAAAATACTATAGACGAAGTTGACCGAGCTTTAAAAGTTTTAGCTAAAGTATTAGCCACATATATAGAGGAGGAAAAAAATGAAAAAGAATAAAAAGAGTAAATATTTTTTTCGTATTTTATTTTGTTTTTTTCTCGTGTTTATAGCACTTATTATTGCCTATGAAAGCGGATATTATGAAACTAAATCTCATAACAGAGCAATACTTACTAAAGAAGCTATGGAAGAGTTTGAACGAGATATAGAAAAAGGAGAGATTGTGGATATTAAAAAATATTTAGAAGATGAAAAAATTGATTATTCTAATAGTATCACTAAAATAGGTAACAAAATAAGTAATAGTGTAAGTGATATCATGACTAATGGTTTAACCGGTTTATTCGATGCTTTAAAGTCTTTATTTTGGTAAGCTTTTGTGATAAAATAACCTACAAAGAGGTGGATTATGGCCTTTATTGATAACGAAAATTTAAAAAAATTATATCCTACTAAATCAAGTTTTGAAAAGTTTGCTGCCAGACTTGAGAATATAAAGACTTTTTATATGGACAACTATGCTTTTTTAAATCAAAAAGCTGAGGTTTGGGATAAACTTATTTTAGAGTGTGCCACAATTTGTGTCAAAAAGCCTGATAAAGCAAAAGCCACTAATAGATTAGTAAAACAAAGTGTAAATAGTTTTATTAAGAAAAAACTTGCAAAAAAAGATTATCGAATATTTAATAATCTGCTAATTGAATTAAGTAGACAAAATAAAAATCCTTGGAACTTATTAAGGGCTTTCTTTGATAAATTAGAAAGTTTTAACATTACAATGACTGAAGAAATCTATGAGGGTTTTAAAAATGGTTGTAATGAATTAAAAAGGATTTTAAAACAACTTAATGTTGAAAGTTTTAGTTATATGCACTTAGAAGAATATATTAGTCCTGATTATGATTTATATCGCTATTTAAAACCAATAAGTCTTTCTATTGATGCATCAATTAGTTTAATAAGCAAGATTATTGGATTTTATCCAGAAAATAGCTATAACATTTTTAGCGAAATCTTAAGAAGTAACCAGAATAATTTAAAATTACAACGATTAAAGTTTTTAATTACTAATAACAGTTACTTTGAGCGAATTTATAAACTGTGTTTAGAAAGTGCTAATATTCCAGTCGCTGTTTTCTACCAAGTTATTATTACATATAGTTTAAATGACTTAAAGAAGATAATAGAAAATTCTATTGTTTATTTTAGTAACAATCAGGACAAAAGTTTTACTTTTAAAATCATAAAAGATTGTTTAGCAAGAAAATCAAATATGCAAGATATTAAAGAAGAGTTGAACACTTCTAAAGAAAGTAGTGTCAATACTAATCCTGAAAATGATATAACTAGATTATGTGCTAAATTTCCTGATTATGAAGGTGTAAGCTTTGAGAAAAAAAGAGAGGCAATAAATAGTTTATTTAACAAACGAGACTCTGAAGTTCAAAATCTTATTAAAGATTATATTAATAAAAAACTTCAATCAGGAACTAGTGATTATAGCCGAGCAAGCAATGCACTTCACGCTATGAAAAAAGAATATGATAAAATTTATAAACAATACCAAGATATTTCTTTTGTCTTAAAAGATTTATTTGCTTCTTCGAAGGAATTAGAAGAGTTCACTTCTTCACTTGAGGTTATTAAAAATTCTTTGCTAGTAAGCTATAGTTTTTTAAATATGAGTGCTGAAGCTTGGGATAAACTTCTTTTAGAATGTGCTTCTAAAAGCGTGGATGCTCAAGACAAACTAGAAGCAACAAAAAAATTATTAAATGAAAGTATTAATAATTACATAAATACTCAAATCGCTAAAAAAGATTTTAAGATATTTAATAATTTATTAAGCGAAATAAGTAAGCAAACTAAAAATGGCATTAAAGTCTTAGAAATATTTTTTCAAAAACTAAAAAGCTTTAATGTCTTAATGACTGAGGAAATATATGAAAGCTTTAAAAGTGGTTGTGATGGCCTAAAAAATATTTTAAAACGTCTTTCTCTTGAAGGCTTTAATTATACTCAGCTAGAAACATATATTAGCCCAGCTTATTATTTATATAGATATTTAAGACCAATGGGCTTAAATGTTGCAGAATCAATTAATTTAGTAAATCATATTTTATCTTTTTATCCTGAAAATAGTTATGAAAAATTTAATGAGTTAATAAAAAGCAATAGCATTAATGAAGATTTACAGAAATTAAAATTTATTATTTCTAATTATAAAGTTTTTGAACAAATTTGTAAATTATGTTTAGAAAGCGCTAATATTTCAGAGGATATTTTTTACAAAACTATTATTGCATATAGCCTAGATTATTTAAACAAATTAAAAGAAAGTGCTGATGTTTATTTTGCAAATCATAAAGATAAAAACTTTACCCTTAAAATAATAAAAGATTGTTTAGCAAGAAAATCAAATAGGCAAGATAGAAAAGGAGAAGTTGACACCCCTAAAGAAAGCAGTCTTGATACTAATGCTGAAAGCAATATTGCTAGATTATATGACAGATTTCCTAACTATGAAGATGTAAGTCCTAAAAAGAAAAAAGAAGTTGTAGAGTATTTATTTTACTCTAGAGATTTAAAGACTCAAGAAAATATTACAAAATATATTGCTGGTGAACTTAAACCACATACTAAAGAATATAATAGGGCTATTAATGCAATAAGTTTTATGAAAAAAAGATATAATGAAATCTATATCCACGGTATGGTTCTACCAAAGGTTAAAGAAACTATATATGATAAATTTCCCGATTATGAAGATGTAAGTCTTGAAAAGAAAAAAGAAGTTGTAAACTTTCTATTTAATAAAGATCGGAAGAGCGTCGTG
>CAOKNI010000009.1 GCA_948470005.1 uncultured Mycoplasmatota bacterium | reverse complement strand
CTTCTTGCAAATATTAATACTGATATTATGGATATAACTGCAATAACTCCTATTGTTATTTTCTTTTTATTATCTTTCTTTAATGTCTCTATCTTCATACTAATCTCTCCTATTCTTCCCTCTATTATATAGCTTTTATTTTTTCTTTTCATTACCTTCGACAAAGCTTGTCAAA
The DNA here is from genome assembly GCA_948470005.1 of uncultured Mycoplasmatota bacterium. The sequence continues at coordinate 34,194 of CAOKNI010000009.1, read as the reverse complement.
ACTTCTCTTTATATTAGTAATTTCTACCATATATTTATACTATATAATATAATTGATATAATATCAAGCTTTTTTCATTATTTTCGTCAAGAAATTTACTTTGAACGTCTTTTTTTAAAGACTGGCTGTAATAATGAGATAATAAATAAGAAGAGAGTTGATAGGTATGGAATATGGCGAATTAATGAAAGACATTCGCTTTGAGTTTGAAATTAGACAAAAAGATATGGCTAAAATTTTAGGAATAAGTAGAAGTACATATAGTGATTTTGAACAACAATATAATATTATTCCTCTTAAACATTTAATTGGATTTTGTAACTATTTTAATTTAAATATGGATTATATTTTAAGGCTTTCAAAAGTACGAAAATATGATGATTTAAAAAGTGAAGTAAATGCAAAAAATGTAGGATTAAATATCCGCAAGTTAAGACGCGAACATAAAATGCAGCAGCAGGACCTTGCAAGTAAACTTCATATTACAAGTGCTTCTTTAAGCAGCTACGAGCGAGGTCGAAGATTAGTATCGACAGGAACATTATATTCCATTTGTAAATTATTTAATGTTTCTTCCGATTTTATTCTTAATAGAACTGACAATAAATATTTAAATAATTCTAAGGAGCTAGTTCAAACCTAGTTTTTATTTTGTAATTTTTTTGACTTGTTATGCATACATATGTATGTTATAATGCTATTATTCAGGGAGGTATTTAATGAATGAAATAATTAAACAAAGTGATGAAATTAAAAACATGATTTATGTTATTAGAGAAAAAGAAGTAATGCTTGATAGCGATTTAGCTAAACTTTATGGTTGTAAAAATGGCACTAAAGATATAAATAAAGCTGTAAAAAGAAACATCGGAAGATTTCCTAAAAATTTTTATTTCCAATTAACTAAAACAGAATATTATAATATTCTAAGGTTCCAAAATGGAACCTTAGAATTAAACCAAGGACAGTATTCTAAATATTTACCATTTGTTTTTACAGAAGCAGGTGTTGCAATGCTTAGCTCAGTCTTAAGAACCGAAAATGCAGTATCAATAAGTATTAAAATTATAGAGGCCTTTATTGCTATGCGACACTTTGTTTATGAAAATGAACATATACTTGAAAATCTTATCAATATAAATAATGAGCTTATGGAAAATAAACAGCATTTATTAATTCATGATAAAAAACTTAATGAATTATTTTCTAAATTTGAAACTAAAGTATTTGCAAATAAAATTTATTTTAGTGGTGAAATTTATGATGCTTATTCTAAACTTATGGATATTATGAATGAAGCCAAAAAAGAATTAATTATAATTGATAACTATGCTGATAAAAGTGTTTTAGATATGATTTCTAAATTAATAGTTAAAGTTGTCCTTATTATTAAAACTAACCCTCTTTTAAAAGATATTGATATCAAAAAATATAATTAACAATACCATAATCTAACTGTTATATATGATAACTCATTTCATGATAGATATATAATAATAGATAAGAATATTATATATCACTGTGGCGCTTCTATCAATCATGCTGGCAATAAAACTTTTTCAATTAACAGATTAGAAGATAAAGAAGTTATAAATGTTTTAATAAATAAAATCAACAATATTACAGGGAGAGGTATATAATGGTTGAAATAATTAAACAAAGTGATGAAATTAAAAACATGATTTATGTTATTAGAGGTAAAGAAGTAATACTTGATAGCGATTTAGCTAAACTTTATCAAGTAGAAATTAAACGTATTAATGAAGCAGTAAAAAATAATATCGAGAAATTTCCTGAAAGATTTTCTTGGATGTTAACCAAAGAAGAATATAATGATTTGAGGTCGAAAATTTCGACCTCAAGATTAAGTAATTATGGGGGAGCAGGAGATACAACCCTAGAGTCTTTACCGAGCAAGATGTTGTTATGCTTGCTACAATACTAAAATCTGAAACAGCTACCAAAATAAGTATTGCAATAATGGATGCTTTTGTTTCGATGCGACATTTTTTAAGCGCTAATAAAGATATATACGTTCGTTTAAATAATATAAACAATAAATAAAAGAACTAGTTTAAATCTCAACTAATTCTTTCTCGTTTGTTAGTTTATCAACTTCTACTTTATTAATAGAGTCAAAACGTTTAGTTATTTTTTCGCTAGTTGTATTTAATTCTTCTACGCTTTTGCTTACTGTATTAATATTTCGAGCTAGTTTATCCCAGCGTTCTTTGTAACGGTCAAATTCTACTGCGAGCTTATTTAATTCATCATGAATTACTTTAGCATATTTGTCACGTTCCATATTCTTTAAAATCATTTCAATAACAGTTAAAGTACTCATTAAAGTAGTGGGACTAGTAATCCATACCTTTTTATTATAAGCATAATTTAGCAAATCATTATGATAAGCATTTACCTCAGCAAAAATAGCTTCTGCCGGTAAAAACATGATAGCCTCACCGGCTGTTTCTCCAGGTATGATATATTTAGTACTTATAGCATCAATATGTTTTTTAAAATCTATTTTAAATTGTTTTTCAGCAATACTTCTTTCCATTACTGATAATTTTTTATTAGTCATTTTTTCGTAATTTTCAAGTGGAAATTTAGAGTCAATCGCAATTGTACCTAAAGGACTTGGAGCATATAGTAAAGCATCTGCTATAAAGCCATTACTCATTTTATGTTGAATGTCGTAAATTCCCGATGCAGAACTACCAAAAGCGTTTTCAAGTAAGAAGTTTAAATTTACTTCACCAAAGATACCTCTTGTTTTTTTATCTGTTAAGATACTTTGAAGAGAAATAATATCTTCCCCTAACCCATCTATCTTTTTTTGAGCTTCATCAATTTTAGATAAACGCTCTAAAACATTTGCAAAAGTTTTATTAGTTTTTTCTAAAGATTCGTCTAATCTTTCCGTAACTTTATTATTAATATCTGAAAGTTTCTTTTCAATACGATCATTAAGGGTATCAAAATCGGTTCTTATATCACTTGCAAAACTTGATTTAAACTCACCTATTTCTTTTACTAAGCCTAATTCTAGTTTTCCTATTTTTTCTGTTATTTCAGTATTGTTGCCTTGTTTTAAAATATTTATTATTAGCAAAATAATAACAAGACCTAACATACCAATTATTACATATTCCATAATACTCCACCTCCTAATTTATTTGTAATTTTTTGTTGATAATTTTACTTAATATATAAGCTACTAGCATTAGTACTAAAACTTTTATTAAATACTCGGGATGTTTGATGCTTTCAATTAAACTAACACCAACAAATCCCCAGAAATAAACTAAAAAAGATTTACCAATCATTAATGCTCCTAAGAATTTTTGGTAACTCATTTCTGATAACCCAGCAGCAATATTAACCAAAAAGGCTGGAGTAAATGGTATCGCAATAATTGTTGTTAATTGTTCAAATTTTAGTGATGTAATTTTGTTCATAGTATCAGTACTTATAAGACCCTTTTTCTTAAGGCGTTTATACCACCATGTTTGGAATTTACTACGAAATAAAAAGAAAGAAATTGAACAACCGATGCATGTAAATAACCACGAAATAAGAAATCCTAGAATATTACCAAAAGCTAAAAAATTAAGGGTTATAAAAACAAATAAAGGTAAAATAGGAACCATAGACTCGATGGTTATAAAAAAGCAGCCAACAATTGGTCCCCACACACCCATACTTTGAAGAGTTGTATCTATAAATGTATCTATTATTTCAAACATAAAAAATCACTAATATTATTATAATACATTTTAAGAGGTTTTACACTACTAAATAGAAAAATAGCAGGAATATTGACAAAGAAATTTGAGATTAAAAAAAATTGAGCTAAAACTCAATTTTTCAATTAATCAATATTTTCAACTTTCATGAAATTAGTAATTTTATTGCCAGTATTAGGAAATCCTCCTGTTATAACAACACTGGTATTTTTTACATCCATAAATTTTTTAGCTTGAGTAATACCATCATTTACAAGTTCATCAGTTGATTTATATTCGCCTGTAATTACTGGATAAACACCAAATCTTAAGTTTAAAGATTTAGCAACTTTATCATTTGGAACTGTTGCTAACACAAAAGCTCGAGGTCTTAAATTACTAATTTTTTTAGCAGTATAACCTGACATGGTTGCAGCAACAATTACTTTAGATTCTAATTCTTCACTAGCTGTTACAACACTTCTAGCGATAATAGAAGTAACATCTTTATCATTTTTCTTATCATAGCGATAATCATATTTATAATAACTTTCAACTTTTTCACAAATCTCAGCCATATTTTGAATAGTTTCAACTGGATAATTACCCATAGTGGTTTCTTCACTTGTCATGATAGCATCACAGCCAGCTAAAACGGCATTCGCAACATCTGTAACTTCCGCATTTGTAGGACGGATGTTATTTTTCATGCTATACATCATTTGAGTAGCCATAATTACGCCTTTACCTTTTTCACGACATTTTTCAATCATCATTTGTTGATAAAGCGGTAAGTTTTCAACACCAGTTTCAACTCCAAGGTCACCACGTGCAACCATAACATAATCTGTTTCTTCAACTATTTCATCTAAGTTATCCATAGCATATTGAGTTTCTACTTTTGAAATAATTGGCATATTTGGTTTACCATATTTACGACAAAGTTCTCTTACTTCACGAATATTATCAGCACTATTAACGAAAGATATAGCAAGAAAATCTCCATCTTTATCACAAGCATATTTGATATCTTCAGCATCTTTGTCACTTACATATGGAACATCTAATTTAGTGCCTGGTATACATACTCCACGTCTACTTTTGATTGTTCCGCCATTAATGATTTTACAAGTAACGCCATCACTTTCAACAGATTCAACAACTAATTTATAGAAACCATCATCAAGTAGGACACTCATACCTTCTTTTAAATCTTTAACTATACCACGATAATTAAAGCAAATAGCATCTTTTGTTCCAGTAATTTCTTCTTCCACAATCCGAATAGTAGAACCTGCAACTAACTCAATATAATCTCCTTCAAAAGAACAAGTTCTTAAATCAGGTCCTTTTGTATCATAAAGAATAGCAATATTAGCTCCTAATTCTTCATTAGCTCTTTTTACTAGAGATTCATCTAATGCACATTCTTCTGGTGTAGCGTGTGAAAAGTTAATTCTTGCTACATTCATACCAGCTTCGACAATACCTTTGAAATTTTCCCAAGTTTGTGTTGAAGGACCGATACTACAAATTATTTTAGTTTTTTTCATATAATTTTTCCTCCCATTTAGTTCAGTATTACATTTTACTACAAAATAAGGAAAATGTGAAGAAAAAAATGTAATTTTATTTATTAATTTTGCAATTATTTATTAATATTCAATCTTAAGTTAATTCTTTTTTGTATAACCGCTTATAAACTTTATTATTTTTAATTAAATTATCATGCGTATCAAAGCCAACAATCTTACCATCATCAACTACTAATATTTTATGGCAATCTTTTACAGTGGATAAGCGATGAGCAATAATTATGATAGTATAATCCTTTTTTATTTTTTTTAGAGAATGATGAATATAATCTTGAGTTTCATTATCTAAACTACTAGTTGCTTCATCAAGAATAATAATCTTACTATTTTTAATGAGCGCTCTTGCAATACTTAATCTTTGTTTTAAACCTCCTGATAAAATAACACCATTTTCTCCGACTAAGGTATCGTATTTTTGGGGCAACCCATCAATATATTTATCTAAAGCACAAAGTTTACATTTTTCTTTTATTTCGCGATCAGATATTCGAGGATTTACGATTTTTAAGTTATCTTTAATAGACATGTTAAAGATATAAGGATTTTGGGTGATTGTAGAAATATTTTTTCTTAAACTATCTTCAGATATATCTTTAATATCTATGTTATCAATCAAAATAGTTCCTTCACAAACATTGTACAATTTATTAATTAAATTAATTATGGTAGTTTTACCAGCGCCACTTTTCCCAACAATCCCGATAGTCTCACAAGCATCTATTTTAAAGCTCAAGTTTTTAAGAACTTCTTTATTACTATAACTAAAAGAAACATCTTTAAATTCTATATTACCCTTTAGATTGATTAACTTTTTGGTGCCAAAAATTTCCTTAGGATATTTACCACCGTCAACCATTTCGTATAATCTTACTAATGATAAATCAAATTCTTTATAACTCCGGTGCAAGCTACTAATGTCATTTAAAAAATAACTAGCATCACCTTTGTACATATAAATAACTAAGAAAGAAGCACCGGTTATCATATTATATTTTATTAAAATTACCCCAATTATAATTAGAAGAAAATCCATTAAATAATGAATAATACTAGTTAAAATATAAGATTTCTGGTCTTTTTTTTGCATTTGATAGTTATATAATATTAATTCTTTTTGTTCTTTAGTTGTTTTGGAAATTAAATAATTTTTTAGATTCAAAACTTTAATATCTTTGATACCACGTATCAATTCGCTAAAATTACTACTATATTTTTCACGCATTTCATTATCTTTTTTTCTTTCTAGTTCCCATCTTTTGGTTCTCTTAAAATTAATATAAAAATTAATAAATGAAACGATAAAGAAAAATATACCAATTATAGGACTAATATAGAATATATAGAAAAAAATACCAATAGAAGTTAAAATACTTGTAATATTAAATCTTAAACTAGAAAATATATTAGCAAGAATGCGTGGTTCATTTTCAATTCTAGTAGCAAAAAAGCCAGTTCCTTCTTTATCAAAGTTTTGCATTTCAAGATTAAATAACTCTTTAGAAACATCTTCCTTAATTTTTATTTCAACATTATTTTGAATTTTACGACCACTTTCATTATTAAAGAATCTGATTAATTCATTAAATAAATAAATTACAAAAATAATAAAAGCTAGACTAACCATTAAAGATAAATTAATAGAAGTAATAGCACTTAAACTCTTAGCAGATAGAAAAGGCATTATTGTATTTAAAATAACAATTATTAAAGATGTGACAATATAAATAAAGATATTTTGCTTTTCATCTTTAAAATATTTAAAAATTTTTTTTAAGTACTTATTTTTATTCATGGATTTCACCTCAGGATTATTATACTAGAAAATGTTAAAAAGTGCTAATATTTAATCCAAAAAAGCTCTAATAAAAAGAGCTTAATTATCTATTATGTCAGTTAGACGTTTTTTTAAAGTATCAATTTTTTTTTCTTCTTCTAAAGATTTTCTTATTTTCTCTCGAAAAGTGAAATTAGATAATATATGTTCATATTCTTCAAGTTTACTTGTAGCTTGCTGAAGCGTTTTACCAACACTACTTTTAGAAATGCCTCTATTTTCTGCTATCTCGCTAAGTGATAAGTCTTCAATGTAGTAGTTTATAAATGTTTCTTGTTCTACTTTAGTTAATAATTCTTTATAGATATCAAAAAGACTATTTAAGTATTCTCTATTTTCCATCGCTAATCATATCCTTAAATAAACCATAAATATAATTTTCAATATCAAAAGTTTTTAAATCTGTCATCCCTTCACCTAAGCCAATAAATTTTACAGGTATCTGAGTGCTTTCTTTGATGGCTAAAACAATACCTCCTTTGGCTGTTCCATCAAGCTTAGTTAAAACAATTCCAGTTATATTAGTAATTTCTTTAAAGCTTTCAGCTTGTAAGATACCATTTTGGCCGGTTGCAGCATCTATAACTAAAAGGGTTTCATGTGGAGCTCCATTAATATGAGTAGCAATAACTTTATTAATTTTTTCTAACTCTTTCATTAAATTAATTTTATTTTGAAGACGACCAGCAGTATCAACTAAAACGATATCAATATTTTCTTTCTTAGCTTTTACTAGGCCATCATAAATAACACCAGCTGGGTCTGTATTTTCTTTACCATAAAATAACGAATCTGTGCGATTTGCCCATTCTTTAAGCTGAGGTACTGCACCTGCTCTAAAGGTATCACCGGCAATTAACATAACCTTTTTACCTTCCTCTTTGTATTTATGAGCAAGCTTACCTATGGTCGTAGTTTTTCCTACCCCATTTACACCAACCATTAATATGACAGTTGGGCCATCGTTGTTTATTTTTATTTTGTCGCTTAAGGACTCACCATTTACATAGATAATAAATAATTCATCAACGATAACATCAATTAAATATTTAGTATCCGTAATGTTTTCTTTTTTTACGCGAGATCGTAACTCATCCATAAATTTCATAACAGTATTAACTCCAATATCAGCCATAATTAAAAGATTTTCTAATTCTTCAAAATATTCTTCTGATACTTTGGTGAATTTATGTCCTAAAATACTTAATTCATTAACAAACTCTTTGCGAGTTTTTTCTAAGCCTTTTTCATAAGTGATAATTTCCTCTTGTTCTTCTTTAGTTACTTCTTTTTTACTGAATACCTTTTTAAATTTATCAAATAATCCCATGTTTTTTCCTCTTTTCCAATTAATTTAATTTAAGCCATGTTTGCATACCTTTTTTCTTTATATTAAAGGGTTTTACTTTAAAAATTTTATCAATAAAGATAAGAGTTGCATAATTGCTATTGTCTTTTTCGTGCCAAAATGTATCATCTATACATAAATATTGATTATATTCTTTTTTTATATCAGAGATTTTAGTCTTTTTTAAATCAAAAAATAAAACATTTTTAATAGTAAAATACCCAACAATACTTTTTCCTGCTTCTTTTATGATAACAATGTCATCTTTCGTAATATTATTATACGGTAAAATCTTATTTTTACTAAAACGCGATTCAATCGTTTTGGTTCCATTTAATATATATGGCAAATAAATATTATTAAATATTCCTAAATGGATTTTTTTAGATAATATTTCATTTAGGCTTGATGGTGACAACTGCATTTTTAAATTACTTATAATTTCATTATACATTTTTATTATCTCATTTCATTAAGCATTGATACAATTTATTATGCATAGTATCACTTCCTTATGTTATTCTATCATAATGTAGCTTTGTTTGCAATTTTTAAGTTCTTATATAAAAATTAGACACATTAATTTTTGACATCTAATTCTTTTTTGATTGTATTTATTTCTTCTAGAGCTATGCCAGTACATTTGATTATAATGTTAAGTGAAATATTTTCTTTAATCATTGCTTTAACTATTTCTATAGTCTTAGTTTCAGCACCTTTTTCCATGCCAGTATAACCCATCTATAAAATTCTCACTTAATGCACTCATCTTATCTTCTACTTTCTTCATTACTTTATCACTACTATATAGTTTAAATAACTCACTAAACTATCTTTCTCTCCCTTGATATTAGTATAATCTATTTCACTTAATAAATCTACATTTATATCAATTATTGATATGGTATCATCCCTTTTTAAATGATACTTACTTTCCATTATAAAACTTCTATATATAAATTCTTTCTTATCAAAGATATCATAGTTATTAATAGTTATCTGAATAATAGGTTTTAAATTAATTTCTTCATTTTACTTTCTTTAGTTATATTATAATTAACTTCAATATTAATAATAAATTTATCACTTTTATATACTGCATCAGTATTACTACCTTTAATATTAATATTTTCAGAAATTCTTGGAGTGAGTAGAGTAAGATTACCTTCTACTTCTTTTGTATCAATACCAAGAGCAGCACTAACTACTCTTTCGACATATTCGATACAATCTCTAGAAGTAAAATAATACTAGCGATATTATCTTTTAAAAACTTTTTTTAGTTTAAAACTACTTTAAAATAGTGTAAAAAGCGTTTGCAATAAAAGAGGCTTTAAGTTATAATTATAATAGGTGGTAATAATGGCAAAGAAAAAAAAGACGAAAGTGGCAGAAAAAGAAAATTTTGAATATAGTGTAGAGTTAACAGGTTTAATTCTTATTTTAATTGGACTTATTGGTTTTGGATTTGGTCCTGTAGGCTCAATAATTAAAAAATTTGCGATGTTTTTAGTTGGAGGTTGGGCTTGGATATTCCTTTTAATATTTATAATGCTACTTGGTTGCTATATGCTTTTTAAAAGAAAATTGCCAAAATTTTTAAGTCAAAAATTAATTGGCTTATATGTTATCATTATTGTTATTTTAGTAGCTAGTCATTTTGGTTTTGTCGATAAATGTAAGAGTGCTGGGGAAATATTTCAAGCAACTATAGACCAATATATGGAACGCATTAGTACAATTGGAACAAATACCGCTTTATTTACAAGTGGAGATGCTTCTATTGAGATCGGTGGAGGTATTATTGGAGCTTTATTTTCTTTTGGCCTTAGTTCTTTATTTGGCCTTATGGGAACAAAAATTGTTTGTGTCATTTTAGTGATATTTGGAGCTATTTTGTTGTTTAATATAACTCTTGCTGATATTTTAAATAAAATTAAAGAAATTTTTAAGAGTATGCGAAGTAATGAAAGTGATGATTCGCCTCTTAAAAATATAGAGCCATCTGTGAGTGAAAGTAAATTGTATGATTATGAAGAACATAAAGATTTTAATGAGGCTCCTCGAGAAGATAAAATTGTAATAACAAGTATGGACGAACTAAAAAATATAAAGGAAACTCCTAAAGAAAATTTGGAGACACCTCAAAAAACATATGAAGTTAATTCTAGTTATACTCTTCCTCCTTTATCTTTACTTGATGATGTAAAAGAAACAAAAAAGGTAAACTCTAATAATTTTATTCGTAGTAATAAGGAAAATCTAGAAAGAGTTTTAAATGATTTTCAAATTAAAGGTCAAGTGGTAGAAATTCATATTGGACCTGCGGTAACACAGTTTGAAGTTAGAGTGCCTAGTGGAACAAAAGTTAGCAGAATAAGCGGTATTAATAAAGAAATTGCTTTAGCATTAGCAGCAAAAGATGTTAGAATACAAGCGCCAATACCTGGCAAAAGCACAATTGGAATTGAAATTCCTAATCCATCAATTAGTATGGTTAAATTTAAAGAAGTTTTAGCTTATGATAATAAAGAATCAGGAAAAATATTAGTAGCACTAGGTAAAGATATTATGGGAGTGCCAAGGCTTGCAGATTTATCAAAAATGCCTCACCTCTTAATTGCTGGTTCAACTGGTTCTGGTAAATCTGTTTGTACTAATACAATAATCTGTTCTATATTAATGCGTTATAAGCCAGATGAAGTTAAGCTTATGCTTGTCGACCCTAAAAAGGTTGAGTTATCAAATTATAATGGTATTCCACATTTAATTTGTCCAGTTGTAAGCGACCCTAAAAAAGCTAGTATTGCACTCCAAAAATTAGTTGAAGAAATGGAAAAGCGTTATGATTTATTTAGCGAGAAAAACGTTAAAAATATTGGTGGATATAATGAATGGGTTGATAAAGAAAACAAAAATAAAGACGAGAAAATACCTCGTATGCATTATATTGTAGCGATTATTGATGAGCTTGCAGACTTAATGCTTGTTGCTTCTAAAGAAGTTGAAGACTCAATAATGCGAATTACTCAAATGGCAAGAGCAGCAGGAATTCACTTGATTGTTGCTACTCAAAGACCTTCAACTGATGTAATTACGGGTGTAGTTAAAGCTAATATTCCTTCTCGTATCGCTTTTGCTGTAGCATCCAACATTGATTCTAGGACAATCCTTGATTCAAGTGGAGCTGAAAAACTGCTCGGCAAAGGTGATATGTTATATCTTCCAATGGGTGAAAATGTTCCTACCCGTATTCAAGGCTGTTATATAGATGATAATGAAATAAAAAGAATAATTGACCACGTTTCTAAAGAACAAGGTGCACATTATGATGCGGCAATGGAAAATTTAGATGTAGCTGGTGGTAATGGTATTCATGGGCTTCCAAATGAAAAAGAAGAATTTGATGATCCTTTATATAATGAAATTGTTGAGTTTGCAATACAGACAGGCAAAGTAAGCACTTCTTTACTTCAAAGAAGATTTAGATTAGGTTATAATAGAGCTGCTAGAGTTGTTGATTTATTAGAAGAACGAGGTATCTGCGGACCAGCTAATGGCTCCAAGCCAAGAGAAGTTTTAATTAAATTAGAAGACAAAACTGAATAAAATGTTTATTTGCAAATAAAATTATAATATGTTAAAATATTTATGGAGGGAGTGATTATATGGCAAAAGTAAAATATGGAAATGATTCTCTTACTTTAAAGAAAATTTTAATAACTTTAGGTGTAATTGTGGGTATAATTTTTTTAGGATTATATTTTTACAAATGGTACCAAGTTAAATCTGAAGAAGAATATCTAAAAAGCTATTTAGTAAGTACTAATACGATTAGCTTAGAAATGAATGATATTAATGAGATTAATGCAGTATTATCAGAAACTCCAAGTGATTATTTTGTTTATATAAGTTATACTAAAGATAAGGATACTTATAACTTAGAACAAGATTTGAAGCCTTTAATTGATAAATACAATATTAATAATAGTTTTTATTATATTAATGTTACAGATATTAAAGAAACTAATAAAAATTATACTCTTGATATTGCTGAAGCTTTAAATATTAAAAACGAGAAAATAAAAAATGTACCTGTAATCTTCTATTTTAAAGACGGAAAACTAATACAAGATGGCGTTTATAATGCTAAGGAATTCGAAGAACTTCTTAAAACTCAAGAATTAGAATAAAGCACTAAATGATAAAGTGCTTTTTTAGTTCCTTGGAAAGCCAATTTCTTCAATTGACTCTATTTTTCTTCGAGCATTTTCTTCAATTTCTGTTATTTCTTCTTCTTTTAATTCCATATATTTTTCTTTTAAACAAGCCAAAATTTGAACATTCTCCATTAAAATGTCATAATTTTGTTTCAATAAAGAATAAATAACGTCTTCAGGACTTATTTCATTACTATAAATTAAAGCTTCAATATATTCAGCTAAGGAAGCATAAGAGCTAGTTAAATCATCTAGAAGAGGCATATTAAATACGGATTTTAAGCTTCTAACTTTATTATATCTCTTCTTCTTTAAAGAAATAAGAGACTTAAATACCGCTATTTCATCAATATTCTTTAATTCTTCATAATTATTTAAAATTATTAAAGCTTTAAAATATGATTTTTCGAGTGCTGCTAATGTATTTCGTTTCTCTGGGTCATTAATAGCTGAATGAAAAGTTAAAATCGTTGATATCGCACTTAACATGCTAATATTAGAAGTAGCAACAAATATCTTATGAAATAGAGCCATATCTTCACTTTCTATAGCATAATATAAATCATTAAATAGACTAAAGGGTCCTTCGTAAACAGCTAAATCATTTCGAATTATATCTATAAGAGAAGTTGCGGTATCAAAATCTTCTTGATTTAAAAACTTTTTCATTTCTTCACTAGGAAAAACTTTTAAAATCTGACTTTTTAATGTTTTTTTCATATTTATCTCCCACTCTTCAATATTTTATTTCTTATGAGCCAATATAAGTTTTTGGAATTCATTTATAATTATATCGACATCAAGATTTTGACTTTCACAATATTCCCCTATTTTTTCTTGCTTAATTAATCTTTTAATTTTTTTAAAATGTAATAATAATTCACGTCGGGCATTTAGATTATTCTTAAGTGCCTTAAATGTGGTGCCTTAATTTCAATTACTTGAAGCCGTTTAGGAGTAGGCACTATCTTGGCACTCCTTTTTAAATCTTCTAAATGTTTAGTTTCATCTAATATCGAAATTGTTAATTCTGCTAATTCTTCATTTAAAAGTTTATTTTCTTTTTTTAAATAACGATTATAAAGAAATGTGCATCTATCAAATATCAATAAAGAAGCAATACATAAAGAGCTAAAAATAATATTTGATAATGAAAAACAAGAAATAAATACGCCAATGCCAAGAAAAACGACCAAACTCACAATTAAAGTAAATATGGGAAACGAAGCTTTATTTTCTAAAGCGGTTTCCTTAGAAATAATTTCTTCTGCTAAAAGGTCTATACATTTTTCAGTATTTAAAATTTCATCTAAATATCGGTAGCTGGTACATATTTCACATTATTTAAATGGTCAATTACACAGCCATTACTTAAATATTGCTGATGCATCTAAACTCTCCTTCTACTTAGATAATTCACTTAATAAAGACCCAAATTCATTATCAGAACTTTCAAATAAGCCAATAGCATGAGGATAAAATTCATTAAATAAATTATCAGTTCCTAAAAGATAATCGTAAACTTTAGCTTTGACAACAGCATCCATATGGTCTATAAAATAAGCAAATTTCCCTTCACGACTAGTCTTATGTGCAAATTCTTGCCATAAATTAAAATAATATGAAGATAATTCTGAACCTAAAGAGCTTAGCTTAGATTTAACGGCTTCCTCTTCTCTTTGTTTCTTTTCCGTGTAATTATCAGCAATCATTGGAATATCACCAATCACAATCTCACCTATTTCATGAAAAGCAAGCATTTCAACCACTTTTAATAAATCTAAATCTTTTAAATTATATTTACGAATAATTAAGAATGCTAAAAGTATTGTTTGCAGTGTATGGTCACTATCTGATTCTTTTCGTTCAACTCCAACATTACGCATTAACCAACCAGCTCTAAGCACTTCCTCTAATTTAATATATTCTTTGTAAAATGCTAATATTTGCTCCATATAAAACCACCCAAAATTAAAAATACCCGTATATTATAACATATATTGGTATTTTTTAAAGTCTAAATTTATTTATATTTGCAATATTCTTTAAATATACAACCATCACACTCCGGGTTTTTAGCTTTACAATTATATCTTCCAAAAAGAACTAATTGATGATGTATTCTACTCCAAGATTTTTTTGGCAATTTTTTCATAAGCTTTCTTTCAATAACTCCTACATCATCACCATTTTTGGCTAACCCCAGTCTTACTGATACCCGAGAAACATGAGTATCTACAGCAATAGCAGGAACGTTATATAAATTAGATAAAACAACATTACAAGTTTTACGACCAACACCTGGTAAACTTTCTAAATATTCCCGATTATTTGGAACGATGCCATTATAATCTTTAACAAGTTTTTCCGCAATTGTTTTTAAATAATAGGCTTTTTTTGTATACGAACCACATGGTCTAATTATAGCTTCAATGTCTTTTAAACTGGCCTTTGCTAAAGCATCTAAATCATATTTTGTAAATAATTCTTTAGTAACTAAGTTAACCCTTCTATCAGTACACTGTGCGCTTAAGACTGTAGCAATTAAAAGCTCATAATCTTTTTTATAGTTTAATTCGCATCTAGCATCAGGGTACAAAGTGTTTAAATTATTAATTAATATTTCACTCTTCATCATCTAACCAATTATAATCAAATAATTCCTTTCCTTTGTTTTTATCTTCTTTTTTCTCTAAATGATTGTTAACATCTCCCATACTTTTAAAGCCTTTTTTACCCCATTCGTAAAGTATCTTATCAATATATCGTAAATTATTAACGCCATTATAAACGGCTTCTTTTAAAGCTCCCAAAATAAGTTCTTCTGCATAACCTTTTTCCAGCCAAGCATTAATTATTTCATATTCCATACTGGTGATGGTCCTACCAAATTCCGATTCAAAACTACTATAAATATCTGTTTTAATCGTGGCTTTTTCTGATTCATTTGCATCTTCTTTAAGCATACTATAAAAATTATCTAAGTTTACTTTTTCAATCATTCGTCCTTCAATGTCTTTGGTCGTTTCAATTGTAATTAATTTCTTAGATATTAAATTATTAAAAATTTTATAAGCGCTTTCTTCTTTAAGACCTAGAACTTTACTTAAATTAGAAATATCTAAATAATTAGTATAATCGTTATCAAAAAAAGTAAGCATTAAAAACTCTTCCAAATTAAGATTTAATTGGAAAGCTTTTTTAATAAAAATATTATTAGTTACAAATTTTTTACTTTTGAATATTTCATTATCCATATTATCTCCTTTATTTATGCCACCTATCTTGATTATTTATTAGGTAAGTAGAAATAGCACTATGAGTATTTTTAATTTTACCACTAATTAGAGAATTTGCAAGATCTTCATAAATTATATTAAGAGTTTTATCGTACGATATATTTAAAAGCTTTGTAATTTCTTTTGCTGTAATTTTTATATCTTGATAATTTTTTATGGGCAAATTTCTTTTCTTTTTTCTTATTTCTTTTATATCTAGTCTTAAAATATCCGCGGCAATTTCTATTAGTGATATATCCCATTTATAAATAGTATATTTAGTTAGATTTTGGTCTTTTAATATACTTTTCAAGTCATTAATAATTGTTTTTTCTTTTTTAGTAAAAGGAAGAGCTTTTATTTCTAACTGAGCATACATGCCTAAAAGATTCTTAACTGGCGTTATAGTAGAATAATTAATATCAATGGCATTTAAAATACCTAACTCTTTTAAAAGATTAAGACCATACATAGGGTTATTAGAAAGTAAGATTTTGTCTAATTCATCCTTTATTCTAGTATTAGATAAAGTAGCTACTAAAGCATAGTTCTTTTTAATACTTTGATATAATTTTGTTTCTAATTTAAAATTTAGATTAGCCGCAAACCGTATGCTTCTAAGTATTCTTAAAGGGTCTTCTTTAAGTTTTATTTCAATATCTCCAATTATTTTAATAATCTTCTTATTTAAATCTTCATAACTAGTTAAATAATCTGTTATTTTTCCCTGTTTATCCATAATAAAAGCATTAATTGTAAAATCTCGTCTTTTGATATCTATTAATAAATCATCAATAAATTCTAAAAAAACTGGTTTTCTATTTTCATATTTTAATTCCCTGCGGTAAGTGGTTATTTCAAAATTAAATTTTTTAATTTTAAAGCTTATACCCCCAATACCATTAAAGACCCCATTAGGAAATATATGTATTAATTCTTTAGGCTTAGCATTAGTACAAATATCAACATCAAAGCTTTTAGAACCTAATAAATAATCTCGTACAAAGCCTCCAGTAATATAAGCCTCATATCCTTTTTTTTCAAGCTTAGTTAAAACTTGCTTTATTGTCCAGTTCATGGATACACCTCTTAATTTTCAGAAATAAAATCCTCTATTTCTTTTATTGTATTGTCAAAATTTACAAAATCGACATTAAACCAAGTTACAGGAATTTGATTATTAAACCAAGTGTATTGTCTCTTAGCATAGTGTCTACTATTCTTTTTAATTAATTCTTTAGCTTCTGCGAGTGATATCTCTTTATCAAAATATTTATATAATTCTTTATAGCCAATCGCTGTATTTAAAGCTTTAGAATTAATTTTTTGGTCATAGAAATATTTTACTTCGGTTAATAAGCCACTTTCAAACATAGCATCAACGCGTTTATTAATGCGGTTATATAACTCACTCCGGTTTGTAGTAAGACCAATAAAAGTAGCATCATATAAAGGTACACATTCTTCTGGAGTTGTACTTTCTTTATTTAAAAACCTAATTAGTCTTCTACGATTATGAGGATGAATATTCAAATTTTTATCTTTTTTTAAAGCTAAATTATATATTTCTTCCGTGCTTAATTCTTCATAAATATTAGTTTCTTTATCCTCTTCTTTAAATGCATAACTATAAAGAGCAGCTTTTAAATAAAGCCCTGTTCCTCCCACAAAAATAATGTTTTTAGAGCTATTTTCAGCAATAATTTTGCGAGCCGCTGCTTGATAATTATAGACTGTATAATTAGTTTTAACATCTACAATATCAAAGAGATAATGTGGAATTCCTTCTTTTTCTACTTCTGTTATTTTAGCAGTGCCGATATTCATATCCTTATATACTTGCATAGCATCCGCATTTATTATAATAGCATTGTACTTATGAGCAAGAGCAATACTTAACTTAGTTTTCCCAACACCAGTTGGACCAACAATGCATAAAATCATTATTTATCCTTTTTAGTTTTAGTGGCTTTTTTTGTTTTTTTAAGTAAATCTCTTATTTCTTCTAAAGTTTCTAGTTCCGGACTTTTTTTAGGAGTTTCAACAACTTTTTCTTCTTTTTTATGATGCATAAGACTATTAATTATTTTGATAATAACAAAAATACAAATTGCCACAATTAAAAAATCAATTATACTTTGTATAAAAGCTCCATACTCTATTTTAGTATCTTTAAAAGTAATAGCTAAATTAGAAAAATCTACACCGCCTAAAACTAAGCCTAAAATCGGCGTTAGAATATTATTAACTAGACTTGTAACTATTGACGAAAAAGCTCCACCAATGATTACACCAACAGCTAAATCAATTACATTACCTCTTGCAATAAACTTTTTAAACTCCTCTATATTTTTCTTTATCATTTTTAAACACCTCTTAATTGTATTTTAACATATTTTAGTAGCATTTGAAAGGAAATATTGCAAATAAAAAAGCCCTTTAAGGACTACATATAAGCATAAACGAGGAGTTTTCCTTCAAAAGTTTTGCCCATTACGGTATTATCAGCATTTTCATCTATCCATAAATATAAATCATATGATTTTGAAGCACCAGGTGCTAATGAGCCAGTTCCTAAAAGATAACTATTAGCTATTCCTTGCTCTGTTTTTATACTATTATTTAAATTATAAACATTACTTGTTAACATAGCACTATTACCATTTGAAGCGGTTGGAGTTTTAACATTTAACTTATATCTTAAATTACCTGTTAAAGTTGATACTGGCGTAGTAAGAGTATTTAAAGAAATATCATATTTAATATTAGCACTAGAATTAGATGCTGTACAAGTATTAGTAACTGTAAATGTATAAGGGGTTAATTTGCTTGTTGCACTAGCTTCATTCATTGGATAAGCATAACTTCCATCTGCATTTAATTTAATAGTGTTACTTTCCGTAAATGAAAAATTAAAACATGTAGATACGAGTGTATTCGGATTAGTTTGTTCTGCTGAAATTGAATAATATGAATAACTTGTACCAACTGTTATTGTTAATAATATCATTATTGTTAACACACCTAAAGTAACTTTGTAACCTTTTCGCATATCATCACCCATTTACTATTTTACTAATACTAATTATAAGATATTTTTAAACTTCTATCAAGGCTTTTTTGTTAATTATTAATAAATATTTTTTTTTTACCATCAAGACTAAAACTTTTAGCATCTAAAATAGTTACATTGATAATTTTTCCGATATCTTGCTCTGCGCCACTAATATTCACTAATTTCATAGTTTCGGTATAGCCACAAACCATGCCTTCACCTTTCTCACTTAATCCAGTTATTAATACTTTAACTGTTTTTCCAATGTATTCTTTATTATGAACTAGGCTATATTTATTGACTAATTTATTTAGAGTTTGTAATCTTTTATTTTTAACTTCAAGGCTTATATTATCTTTAATAAATGAAGCTGGTGTTCCTTCGCGGGGTGAATAAATAAATGTAAATGCCCCGTCAAATTTACATTTTTCGACTACATCAAGGGTTTCTTTAAAATCATCTTCACTTTCATTGGGAAAGCCAACAATAATATCAGTTGTAATACTTACATGTGGAATTTTAGCTTTAATTTTATTATAAAGATTTAAATAGTCTTCTTTAGTGTAGCGTCTTCCCATTAAGCGTAAAATATTCGTACTACCGCTTTGGAGAGGCAAATGTATATAAGGCATAATATTTTTGTAACTTGCAATAACATCAAGCATTTTATCAGTAAAGTCCCAGGGGTGACTAGTTACAAAACGAACTCGCGGAATACCTATTTTTGCAACGTTCTTTAAAAGAGTTGCGAAATCATAAGGCTCTTTTAAATCTTTTCCATAAGCATTAACGTTTTGCCCGAGAAGCGTTATTTCTTGGTATCCAGAGTCTTTTAAGTCTTGAATTTCAACTAAAATATCTTCCATTTTGCGGCTTCTTTGTTTACCTCTAGTAAAAGGAACTATACAGTAAGTGCAAAACTTATCACAACCATACATAATATTTACCCAAGCACAATATTTTGAATCTCTTTTATAATCAATACTCTCATAAACATCTCCTTCGATGGAATAAACTTCTATTGATTGCTTGCTACTATGTTCTAATATAAGTCTTCCTAAATCACTAATGTTATGAGTTCCAAAAACAATATTTACAAAAGGATATTTAGTTTGTAAAAGGTTGGTAACGCTATCTAACTCAGGCATACATCCACCTACACAAACAATTAAATTAGGCTTCTCCCTTTTTAAATGTTTTACTCGGCCTAAAAAGCCAAATACTTTATCATGAGCATTTTCTCTAATAGCACAAGTATTTAAAACTACAATATCTGCTTCCTCTAAAATAAGAGTTTCTCTAAAACCTAAATTTTCTAATATTCCTTTTATTTCTTCTGAATCATGAACATTCATTTGACAACCATAAGTTTTTAAAAAATATTTTTGATTCTTAAATAAATCACTTTTTAAATTAGGAGATGTTTTATATAAAACTTCCTTATTACTTCTTATTTTAGCTTCTTTTAAATTTGGTAAATGCATATTTACACCTCTCGTGTTACAATTATAACACAAAAACTAAACATTATGGTATGATAACTTGATAATATAATAAAGTTTTAGGATATCTTGATTAAAATTAGTTAGTTCATTTAGCAAATTTTTTCGAATAACATTAATATCATCGATTTTTTCATGTTTATATTCGTAATATAAGTACTTTAATTTAGCTAAATCTTGTTGTTCATAAAGACTATCTATTTCTAAAGCAATTAATTTTTTGGCTTCTTTTTCTTGTCTTAAAGTTAAATCAAAAGTAATAGGTGCGACTACTTCATAAGTTAAATTATATTCTTTTAAATTATAAATAGAGTCTAAAACATTTAACTCATCGTCAATTAATAATTTGCTACGACTTATAGCTTGTCCTTCATTATTAAATTCTAGAGCCAAAACATTTTTGCCATCTGTAAAAAGAGAAGCATATTCTACTTTATTAATAATGTTTTTGCCACTAATTAAACTTTTGTCTTTTATTTGTTCTAAAAACTCTTTATCCACTTTAACTTCTAACATTAATAAATCTACTAAACATTTATGTTTTATTTTAAATAAAGGAATTTTCTTAAATAATTCTAAATAATCAGTATCATTCCATTCGTAAAACTCATAGGCTCTAAGTTCGCTCCAATTTAAGATTATGTCGTAGTAATAATTCATTTTTTATCCACCTTTCTAATGATAATGCGATAAATATAATTCCTATAAAAATAAACCAAAATTCTGGTTTTCTACTAATAAATTTGACAAATTCGCCAAAACTATACCCCATAGTTAATAAATTCAAATAAATTATTGTAAAGAAAATGCCAATACTTGTAAATAAAATCCCTAATATATAAAGTATTACTTTAAACATACACATTCCCTCTTTAAATTTTATTTCTTAATTTAAAAAAATATTATATAATTAAGTAGGTGATTATTATGAATTTAATTATTTATATAATTTTAGGGATAATACAAGGATTTACTGAACCATTACCAATTAGTTCAAGTGGGCATATATTCTTGTTTAAAAATGTGTTTAATACATCAATGTTTAATGATTTGAATTTTGAAATTGTAGCTAATTTTGGTTCTTTTTTAGCAATATTATTTATTTTTAGAAAAGATGTCATAGAGCTTATTACTGCTTTTTTTAAGTATATATTTAAAAAGAGCGAAAGAGAAAAATATAAAACTAAATTTAAATATTGCCTTTATATTGTTGTCTCAACTATTCCTGTTGGGATTGCAGGAATTATTTTAAAAGATGTTATAGAAACTAAGCTACAAAATATTACTTTCTTGGGATTTGCTTTCTTAATTACTGCTTTAATGCTTTTTCTAATTAGAAACAAAAATGGAAATAAAAGTGACGAAGATATTACTTTAAAAGATGCAATAATAATCGGTTTAATTCAAATTATTACTATTATGCCGGGAATAAGTAGAAGTGGAACAGTACTGGTTGCTTGTTTATTATGCGGAATGAAGCGAACTACTGCTTTGAAATATACTTTTATTTTATATTTCCCAATAAGTTTAGCAACTATGCTGCTAGGAGTAAGCGATTTAATAGAAATGGGCAATTTAAATACAATTATAGTACCATATTTATGTGGTCTTGGTGCAGCCCTTATAGTTACGTATTTTACTTATAGGTGGTTAAGTAATCTCGTTAAAAAAGGTAAGCTTTGGAAATTCTCAATATATTGTATATGCCTTGCTTTATTCATATTTATTTATTTTAGATAATTAAAAAGAATTAAATGTCTCCATCTAATTCTTTCTTAATATATGCTTAAACTATTTTCATTTAAGAGAAAATCATAAATGTTAATATATATAATTACATTTTCATCTTGCCATTTTAGACCTATATTATATACTTAAAAATATCTTTTTAAAAATAGTCTATTCCAAAAAAGTGTCTAATTCCACTTTTTTTGGAATATACTTACTTATTTATTTTCTAAAATATTAAAAAATCTTTTTGCTTTGTTAGTATCTTTGCTACTATCTACAAAAATTATTTCCTGTTTGGTAGGTTTTAATCCTTCTTCTTCAATTACAGTATTAAGTCTTTTTGCAACACCATAGCTTCCATCATAAAATGCTGCTACCTTAAATATATCTTTTAGTTTATCTATAATTAAAGGATAATGCGTACAACCTAAAATAATATTTTCAAAATCTTGATATTCACTTAAATTATCCTGCAAATATTTAGTAATTAATTCATCTTTATTTTGTTCAATAAGTTCTGCTAACCCTCCACACTCATGAGCTATAATATTACTCTTAAAATAATCATGAGCTAATTCTTGAAATTTAGGAGATTCAATAGTTCCTTTAGTTGCTAAAATTAAAGTTTTACCAAAATACTTTTTATCGTAAACCAGTTTCCAAGCTGGTTCAATTGCTATAATTGGCACTGAAAACTCTTTTCTAAGTATATCACTGCACATAATGCTGGCTGTATTACATGCAATAACAATTATCTTACAACCCTTATCTATTAAATATTTAACAATATCTCTTGTTATTTTAAGCAATTCCTCTTTGGTTTTATCACCATAGGGATTATTTAGAGAATCACTATAATACATATATTTATAATTAGGATTTAACTTTAGTATTTCTCTAAAAACACTAACTCCCCCTATTCCTGAATCAAATATTCCTATCATAAAAAATCACTTCTTTACACTATTATAATAGAAAATGAAGAAAATTGCATAAAAAAACAATTTATTGTGAAAATTATTGTCTTTTTAAGCCTTCTTATCACAATAAAATGTTTTTTATTTTTCTTCTTTTTTCTTTCTATCTTTACCTTTTTCTTTAACTTCTGGCTTTGGAAGAGCCGCCTTCCGTGACAAATTAAGTCTACCACGATTATCAAAGCCTAAGGCTTTAACGATAATTTTATCGCCAACCTTAACAATATCTTTTGGCTTATCAATTCGTTTATAATCAAGCTCAGATACATGTACTAAGCCTTCACATCCTGGCCATAATTCTACGAAGCAGCCAAAATCTTCAACTTTTACAACTTTACCCGTATAAATTGCATCTTTTTCAACTTCTCTTACTACTTCTTCAATCATCTTCCTAGTATTAGCAATAATTTCCGCATCTGTATGATATATTATAACTCTTCCATCATCTTCAAGGTCAACCTTAACAGCATCTTTATCATTAACCGTTTTAACATTGCTAGCATCTAATATTATTTTGGTAATCATCTCGCCGCCACGGCCAATAACATCTTTAATCTTTTCAGGATTAATCTTAAATGTATCAATTTTTGGTGCATATTGACTCAAACTCTTGCGTGGTTCTTTAATACAACTAGACATAACATCAAGAATTTCCATTCTTGCTTTTTTGGCTTGGTTAAGTGCTTCTTTTAATATTTTTTCTGTAACGCCTTTAATTTTAATATCCATTTGTAAAGCACAAATGCCCGCGCGCGTACCCGCTACTTTAAAGTCCATATCACCCATATGGTCTTCTAGGCCTTGAATATCTGTTAAAATAGTATGTTTCTTTTTATCTTCTGACTCAATTAAGCCCATAGCAATACCAGCGACAGGTGCTTTTATCGGAACACCTGCGGCCATTAAACTTAAGCATCCAGCACAAATTGTAGCCTGACTACTTGAACCATTAGATTCTAATATTTCACTTACTACTCTTATAGTATATGGAAACTCTTCTTCACTTGGTATAACTTGAGCTAATGCTCTTTCTCCCAAAGCACCATGTCCAATTTCACGTCTTCCTGGAGCGCCATACCTTCCTGTTTCACCAACTGAGAAAGCAGGGAAATTATAATGTAACATAAATCTTTTAGAATCTTCTAAACCAAGGCCATCCAAAATTTGATGTTCACCAATAGCTCCTAAAGTTGTCGTAGCTAAAGACTGTGTTTCACCTCTTGTGAATACTGCAGAGCCATGAGTTCTTGGCAGTAAATCAATAGAGCAAGAAAGAGGTCTTATTTCATCCATCTTCCGACCATCTGGTCTAATATGTTTTTTAGTAATTAAAGAACGAACTAAATTAGCTTCAAGCATATGCAATATTTTCTCTACTTGTCTAATTCTCTCTTGAATATCTTCCTTCTCAGCATAAACCTCGGTAAAGTTTTCAATTGTTCTTGCTTTAACTTCATCTATTGCTGCATATTTTTCTAACTTATCTTTAATCTGAATAGCCTTTAACATATCTTTTGTGGCAAAATTTTCCACATCTTCCTTTATTTCTGGGTCAATTACTTCTTTTGCAAGCTCAATTTTTGCTTCACCTATCTCTTCAATAATTTGACGCTCAAACTCGCATAATTTTTTCAAATTTTCATGGCCAAACATCAAAGCTTCGAGCATTTCTTTTTCACTAGCCTCTTTAGCCCCTGCTTCAACCATACAAATAGCATCACTTGTACCTGCAACTGTAACAGATAAAGTAGTTTCTTCCATTTGTTCGGCGGTTGGATTAATAATTAAATCTTTACCAATTTTGCCAACAATTACACCTGCAACTGGTCCATCAAAAGGAATTTTTGATATTCCAAGGCATAAACTTGTACCAAATAAAGCGACCATTTCTGGTGAGTTATCTGGGTCAACAGATAAAACTGTATTAACAACTTGAATTTCTTGACGTAAGGCTTCATCAAACATTGGTCTAATTGGTCTATCAATTAAACGAGCCGCAAGGGTTGCAGCTTCACTTGGTCTGCCTTCTCGCTTTATAAAACCACCAGGAATTTTTCCTACTGAATATAATTTTTCTTGGTATAAAACTTGTAAAGGAAAAAAGTCTTGTCCTATTACTTCTTTACCCATTACACAAACACTAAGAACTACCGTATCTCCATAACGCACTAATACTGCCCCATCTGTTTGCTTGGCAAGTTCTCCTGTTTCAACTACTAATTCTCTTCCTAAAAAATCTAACTTAAATACTTTCTTCATTTTATCCTCTCTCTGTTAAAAAAAGACACTAAAAATTTTTAGTGCCCTTATTTTCTTAAATTTAATTTACTAATTACATTTCGATAACTAACAACGTCATTTTCTTTTAAGTAAGCAAGTAATTTTCTTCTTTTACCAACTTTCATTAAAAGTCCACGATTTGAATGATAGTCATGTTTATGTGCTGTTAAATGCTTAGTTAAATCATTAATTTCAGCGGTCAAAATTGCGATTTGAACTTCTGTTGAACCACAATCTTTAGCATTTGCGCCAAACTCTTTAACTAATGCTGCTTTTTCTTCTTTAGTAACAGCCATATTCTATCCTCCTTTTTCTATTAATCGGTTTAATCCAAGTAAAAATTTAAGGAGTAAATTTAAACTGAGATTTAAACTTCAATAACATTATATTATATTAATCTTTAAAAATCAACTGTTTTTTAGTGTCTTGACACATCCTCGTTATTTAAAACACTCATTACATAGTTTGTTAATTCTCTTTCATCAGGAACTTGTTCATTACTAATTAAATTATTAATTTCTGTAATAAAAGTAGCAAACTCTGGTGTTACTATTAAAGAATTTAACTCTTGAACTAAATTATCACTATCAAATGCTCCAATAATAATTGTAATGCCGTTAATAACGATATAGACAATCTTTTTATTTTTCCCCTTAACTTTAAATTGTAAGGATGAGTCTATTCCTTTAATTTCTTTATCACCATCAAGCTTACCATTTAGAAGTTTTTTAAGACTTATTCTAACTTGCTTATAGCTATTACTATTTAGCCCTTCTAATATAAATGGCAACTCAGTTGTTTTAAAATAAACAATTTTACAATCATTTGCTACTTCACTATTATTATTTAGAAACTTCTCTTTTAACATATTTATATAATCGCTTATCTCATTTACTAAGGAATCATCATAAACATCTAATAGTAAAGAGGCAGCAGCTCTAATATCATTAATAATACCTTGAATTTCAGTATCAGATGAGCTTAAGGTCAAAACATAAAGATTTAGTTCATCTACGCTTAAAAATCCTTTCAAAACCGACATGCTAAGACTATCGATATTTCGGTTTTTAAAATTTTCCATCTGTCTTAAATATTCATACTTTTTATTAACTGGAAGATTAGAACTTGCTAATAACTCTTTAAATTTTTCTAAAGAGATAAATTTAACAACTACACCATTTTCTATAAACTCATCTAAAGGGTTAACTGCAACCTCTTTAGGCTTCTGCTCTCTTTTTACAATGGTTTTTTCAACATCATCTGTAACTAACCAAGCTTCAGCATTATTGATATATAAACTCATATTATGTAAAATATTTTTAAGACGACTAGAAGCCTTTTGTTCTCCAGTTTCTAAATTTTCATCTATATAATGCGCATACAGTTTTAAATATTCAAAATATAGTTCTATAAATATTTCTTTGTTTTTAGACGAAATTGAATAATCTTCATTAATATATGCAGATAATTTTTGCTCAAAATCATGTAACATTTCATCTAGAGGATCAGCAGAAATTAATATAGACTCCCCATTAGTTTTAATACCCATTAAAAATAAATATTGAACTAATAAATTTCTATCTTCTATGGAAAACATTAGACGTGGTAGTCCCAATACTCTATTTTTAATTCCATCTCTAGTAATAGAATTTTTTAAAGTCTTAAGTTTTTCAATATCAGACTTTAATACTTCAATAGCTCTTCTTAAAGCCATAGCAACGGTAGGATAAACCGCGGTCATTTTAAGTTTTAATTTATATTCTGCATTTAACTTTAAAATTGTATCAATATCAGGTTTGGCTTCTATTCCCTTTACATTTTCAATTCTTTGTAGCATGTTGCTTATTGAAGCATTATCTTTTTGAATTGATTTATCTAGAATATTACGAATAGCATTTACTATTTCTTTAGGTATTTCTTTTTTTCTAGAAAAATACTTAACTCTTATTGCTTCTAACAAATTATCAACCATAGCTAAAACATTTTTTGTTATTTTTGATGAATCACCTGCTAGTAATTTAAACATCTTGCTTTTATAATAATATCTAAAATATTCCAAAGCTAATGATTTAAAAGCTCCAAAATTTCCAAGTTCTACATATTCAAGTAATTTAATTTCATAATCTTTAAATCTATCCAATACTTCACCACGAAAAACTAAAGGTGTTATGTCATTATTAGCTTGATAATAATCGTTATTAGCTCGAAGCTGATTCATAAATATATCCGCAATATAATCATAATCATAGATATTTATAAATATATCTAGCAACATAGAGGGAACATTTCCAACATAACTTGTAAAACCATTCTCTATAGCTATTACTTCCCTTTCATCTTCGCACAATTCATAATCTAGTGATTGAATATATTTACTTAAAGCTTCAAGTAATTTTGCATCAGTATTTTCTTTCGATAAATCAATGCCAAATTCATATGTATCATTTAAGTTTTTTAAAAGTTCATAGTAAGCAATAGTTTTTTCATTTTTTCCTATTGATGCTAGCCAATTATATGTTTCAAGCAAATTATTTTTTAAAGCTTTACATTCTTTAATAGAATATAAAATACTATTTTTTATTTTTTCTAACAATTCATCCATAAATATTTCCTCCAAAGAAAGCTTATTATAAACGAAAAAAAGCCTTAATACAAGACTTAATTATCTTAACATAATACTTTCTAAATCAGTATTATTACTTTTATTTTTTAAACTATCAATAAAATCTAATAGATCACTAGTTAATATTTTCTTTATCTTTTCTAAATAACTCGGAGCTACTATTAAATTTATCTCAGCAATTTTTTCATTAATATTTTTAGTAATAACCATAAATGAGGCATTTTGGACACATACTTTATTAGTTTCATTATATCCAGTACTAGTAGGAGTAAGCAGGCTCCCTCTATTATCTAATAAATCACCATCACTTCTTAGTGTATAAAACTCTCTTAAATCTATCTTTTTATCTTTCCGATATGTACCGCTTGGATCAGCAACTATTAAATTAACATCAACACTTATTGCTAAAACGTGTAATTCTTCAAGTAAAGCTATAAATAATTCTGTCCTTAAAGTTTGAATGTCAATTTTATTCATTTCTGCTTTTAAAGGTAAAGCCTCTGTTCTTAAACTTCCAAAGTCAGCAACATATAATACTCTATTTCTTGCTTTATTTTTAATATCTATATCATCTATTATAAAAGGTTTGTTATTAAAAAAAGATATTTCATTAATTCCATTAGTTTGAAAATCCATTTGTAAAAAAGGATAAACATCCCTAGCAAAATGGGCCATTCTAATAACACTCGATGTAGCATAAGTTGCAATTTTTATTCTTTTTTGATATCCATGATTAATAAAAGCAACCATAGATGCTCCATATTTTTCTTCAACTTGACTTAAGTTTTCGATAACTGTGGAGCCAAAACGATAAGTATTCCTTATAGATTCTAAAAAAGCTTTCATCATTTTAATATCACTAATTCCATTATGAACTAAAAGCTCTACTAAACGGCAACTTTGATGGTTTATTACCTCTCCCTTTTCTAGGCCACTTAAAAAAGTTATAGCATCATCTATAATATTCGAACCAAATTTATCTTTTAATAAATCGATACCTTTTAATATTTTTATCCAAGTATCAATGTCTTTTAAAATAATTTCCATAACTTTTCTACCTACTTATCCCCTTTAAAAAATTTACAATATCTATTAGTTCCATACTGGCCGCAAACTCTTCACCATTATTGGCTTCTTTATAATTCGAAACAACATTGCCATATTCATCTAAAGTGCAACTTATCGAATTTATAATTGTATCTCCATCATATATAAATGCTGTTGCAACAGCGACGCGAGTTTGATTACCTTGATTAGCCGTAAATGGCCCTAATTTATCAAAATATGGAGTAGCAATATTAGTGGTAACATTATATAAACCAAATAAATATTTTCCGTTTTCTCTAAGCACTAATTTTATAGTTTTTGGGTTTATTACTTCATAACTACTAGCATCTAGCTCGTAACTATCATCACCTGCATAATGATAAACAACTGTATCACTATTTATATATTCGCCTCGCTCTTTTATTATACATACAAGACCATTTTCTAATATATCAAGCTTGACAACTAATTCTTTAGGAAGTAATGGAAATACTAAGGAAAAAGAAGTATCTACGACTCCGATTAAAGGAATATCAATATTAATATCTGAAATATTTATACAACCATAAGCTTCAATAATTCCTAAACCATTTTTAAATTTTACATCTTTTTTAGGCAAAATTATTTCTTGATTATTAAAATATAGTGAAAATAGATTATCCCCCATAGTTAAACCTCCTAAAGATTTAGTTACTATTTTATCACAATTTTAAGCTTTTTGACATTTTTATTTGTAAATATTTACATTTATATACATTACCTATATATTTAAGATAAATACTTTTTATTTATTATAATTGTAATAACTCCGCTTTCTAAAAAAGAACATGGCATAATTAGCCTTCCCTTATAGCCCCCATGAAGTCCAAAACTATTATCCACTTTGAATTGTTTTATTTTTCCTTTTTCTACTAAAGCTCCTGTAATACACATCGCATGGTCATAATTTAGCATATTTAAAAGCATTTTTTGCTTTTTTGAGACTTTCTTAATATTAAATATCTCTTCAATATTATATAATTTATTATCTAAAATGTTTCTATCATAATCTAAAGTAGTAGACTCTTCCGCCGTAAAGAAAACACTAACTCCCTCTTTTAGCTGTTTTACAATTAATTTCGCTAATTTTTCATTTGGTACATATCTTATTACCTCATTCTTATTAAGATACAAATTCGGAATAAAAGCATAGCTACCAAATAAAGTATCTTTTTTTACAGGGGTTATAGTTATATAATTATCTAAATAATCTTTTAAATAATGTTCTTTAAACTTTTTAGGAGTAAATTCTATTTCCTCATATTTAAATTTAAGAGGAGGATTACCATAAACTACACTCAAAAAGCGATATATTTCATATATTAAATCTTTTTTTCGTTTAATTCTTTCTTTTTTAGATAATTTAACTAAAGATAAAACATCTCCTTTCACTTTATCTTTTAATAACTCAATAACTAAATTATCATCATAATTAGTATTTACTTCAGGCATACATTTGGTTGTTACAAGCCCATACTTATTAACAATTTCACGACAGAAATGAAAAGTTCCAAAACTTCCAATATACTGATTAACTTTTTTATTTATTAAATTTAACGATATATTTTTATTTTTCATTATATCATTATAAAAAGCATTAACTTTCTCTAATTTATCAAAAAAATTTATAAAATTAGCTGATAAATCTAAATTATCTACATTTACTCCATTATTTCGTAATATATCTTTTGCTACTCTTAAAAAGGCATAAATGTTACACTGACGACTATTAAGTTGATTATATATTTTCACTTCAGGTACTTCAATATTAAATTTAAATTCCAATCTGTCTTGCTCTTTTTTAGCAATGCGAGCCTTTAATATACCGTGCTTTTTAATATTATTTTCTATAATTCTATTATTTTCATTTTCTTGATATTTGTCTTGAAACTCACTAATATCTTCTAAATTTATTTCTCTATTCATTATAACACCTTACTATATATAATATCACATTTAAAGTAACTTGAAAACTCGGAAGTCTTACTCCGAGCATCAGTTTATAAATTTATTTAATTATTTCTTTTAAAGAAATAGCCAATTTTTGTAACTTTAAAAAACAATTCTTTGCTTCTTTAATTTCCATCTTATTCATAGTTACATAACCTCTTGAAGTTCCATCACTAGGTAAATCAACAAGCAAAGCATAATCATCAATTCCAATCCAACCATTTTTAATAATTTTCCAAAGTTCTGGATACTGATTATTTATCAAATCAGCATCAACAAAATTCGTAACTATTTTACTTTCACTCAAATATCTTTGAATATATTTATTATTTTTATAGTGCAATGCCTTACTTTTTTCGAATATAAATATTCGTTCCATTTTAACTCCACGATTTACTACATCAAAATTACTTTGGATAAACTTTCTTTCTGCTGGGTCTTCATTCCATTCATTATCCATCATTGTAGAAATAATCCACATATCAGAACCTTTTTTTGCCTCGGAAAAAAATTTATCTAATATTCTATAAAACTTTCCTGAGTCTAAATCTTCTGTTTTAGATTGTTCATCTACTGATAAATAACCTCCATCAGAAATTAAAGAGCTACCATTAGTATATTTATGTCTTGTGAGCATCAAATAAATATCATCTGCTATTTCATGAGGATATCCAAGCCTTTTCATAGGTATTGAATTCTTCGCTTTATTAAAAGAATCATCGTTTTCCATAACACCACCAATCCATCCCGCCATTACGGAATTAACTCTCACTCCATACATTTCTGTAAAAACATTAGCAAATGTTTGAACAAGATTCACTTTCGCTGCCTGAGCAGAAGCATAAGCGGAAGCCCCAAATGAACCTCGATAAGCTTCAATACTATTTACTATAACAATACTAGATTCAAAATTCATTTTTTTTACAAGCTCACGTACCAGTAAATTAGCCGCAAAAACATTTACTTTATAGCTTTCTTCAAATTTATCATAATCAAAATTTAATGTATCTTCCAACTCAAAATAAATCTCCATAAATACAAAGCCATAAATATCGCAATTTATTTGCGAAGTAACTTCTAAAAGAGAAGCACGATTAAAATAATCAACTGCTTTTAATTCTATTCCATCATTTAATAAATCATTATCAATATTACTACTTAATTGATATAATCCAATAATATAATAGCCCTTCTCTAATAATATTTTAGATAATTCCTTACCAATTTCTGAATTAATCCCAGCAATAACAACTACTTTCTTTTCTGTTTGATTTTTGGAATAACTTGTTCTTCTATCTATCGGCTTATTCGTATCCTTTGGAATGCACCATCTTCTACCTACTTTAATTGCTCCGGATATTCGGTTATTATTTAAAAGATTTATAATTCTTCTTTCACTTATATCCCACAACTCAGAAGCATTCTTTACTGTTATATAATCCATATATATCACCTATTGATATAATATACCGAATTCAGAACAATGTCAACATTTAATTTGAGTTTCCACTTTTACGAAATTTACCTATAAAGTTATATTAATAATATTTACACGTAAATTATGGTTTTATCATTCAAAACTTTATAATTTTGAAACCACAAGGACAATATAATAACCTAATTTATATTAAAAGAAGTAAAAAATGAAGAAGATTACCTAAAATTTTTGAAACTGTAAATATCAGTAATGAAGAAGATTACCACTAGAGTTATAGAGTATTAACAGAAAGTTTTAATCCAAGAAAATATTAAATTAAAAGAAAAATGTTATGTAAAATAAAAATAAACATTATAAAACCCCATAAGTATGGGGATATATAACACTATGGTGCTGAAAACTGGAATCGAACCAGCGACCTACGCATTACGAGTGCGTTGCTCTACCGACTGAGCTATTTCAGCGCACAGCAAGATTATAACACATTATTTTAAAATACCCAAGCCTATATGCAAACTTTTTCCACTTACAAGTTTCTCTTTTAAGCCTTTTTGCAATTTTGTTTTACTTTCAAGTTTTTGATAATCTCCTTTAAAAAGTGGAACATTAAACACAAAATTTAAAAAATCTTTAACATTTTCTTCTATTTTTATCACTTCAAAGTTTTTTTGAAATTCTTTAATATTACTATCATCGTTTAATATATCATCTAAGTCTGGACTTAGTAACCATGACTCTGTAACATATTTAAGAGTCTCTACCCGTAAATATTTTTTCACTAAATTAGGAGCTTTTTTAAATGATTCTTGTACATCTAAAGGCTTTAAACTAGTGTTTTTAGGAATATGAATAAAAATTACATCTTCCCCATCTAAAAATCCTTTTTTTAATTCATACTGTAAAACTCCTACTTGAATGATATGTCCTTTCATAAATCGAGATGCCCAAACCATTTGACTAAATCTTACTCCGTCAATCCCTATTCTAGATTTATCTCGGCTACAAGTAAGTCTTATCTCTTTTTTATGTTCTTCGATTTGTACATCATCAAATTGCAAATTTTTCATAATTTCTTCATGGCGCTTATAAAACATTAAAAAAGCTATAACGGGCATCATAAAAGACCCATGACTAGTAAAATAATTAATATCATTCTTCCACCGCCATATTCTATAACTATCTTCTGTTTCGAACATTATAAAGTACCATAAATAGACTAAAAAATTCAAATTAATATCTTTTTTTAAATTATTAAACTCTTTGGTTATTCTATTTCTTAAATCACCTTTAAATTCATAAAAACTATAGAGTTCTTCTAAATCAATATTTAGCCAATTTTTATCAAATGAAGCAAGAGCTTTATCATAATAGAAAAGCCAATCTTCAGGAATATCTAAAACATCAATATATTTTGCTAAATTTTCTAAATCTAATACTTTAGCCATATTTATCACCTAATATTATTATACTTCTATTACACGAAAAAAACAAACCTAGATGCTAGTACCTGTCAAGTACTCACTAAATAAAAAGATAAATTAATTTAAAT
>CAOKNI010000008.1 GCA_948470005.1 uncultured Mycoplasmatota bacterium | reverse complement strand
ATAGAAATGGATCAATCAAATAGATTAATATTTCTATAAGATTGATTATACGAGGTTTTTATGACAAATAATTTAAAAAAATATAATGAAAAAAGAAATTTTAAGAAAACATCTGAGCCGCGTGGAAAAACAGTAAATACTAAGGAAACATTACGTTTTTGCGTCCAACATCATGAAGCTCGTCGTGACCACTATGACTTCCGTTTAGAATGGAATGGCGTTTTAAAGAGTTGGGCAGTACCAAAAGGGCCTTCATATAATCCTAAAGATAAAAGATTAGCTGTAAAGGTCGAGGACCATCCATTAAGTTATCGCAACTTTGAAGGTACTATTCCTAAAGGCGAATATGGTGGAGGAACAGTTATGCTTTGGGATGAAGGAGTATGGGAGCCACTAAATAAAGATTTTGATTTTAAGAAAAAAGAACTTAAATTTATATTACATGGCACTAGGCTAAAAGGTGCATGGACTTTAATTCCCTTTAAAGAGGATAACTGGCTTTTAATTAAGGAAAATGACAAAGTAAAAGGCTACCAAAATATAAATGAATATAATACAAGTATTAAAACTGATCGTACTATGAACGAAATAAAGAACAATCTAACTATAACTTCTTATAAAAATAATATCGTTTTAAACATTCCAATTACAAGTCCCGCTAAAATAATTTTTAAAAATCCTAAAATAACTAAAATGGATATTGTAAAATACTATCATTTAGTATCAAAACGCATGTTACCATATCTTGAAAACCGTTTAATAAGTACAATTAGAATGCCAGATGGTTATGGCGGGTTAAAATTTTTTAAAAAACATTTTACAGATAATGCGCGTAACTTAGGGAAAAAAACTTTAAAAAATAGCAAACAAGAAAATGAAGACTATTACTATATTAAAGATATTAAAGGGTTAATATCTGAAGTTCAAATGAATAGTTTTGAATTTCATATTTGGGGAAGTAATGCCAGTAATCTAAATAAACCTAATTTTATGGTTTTTGATTTAGATCCTGATGAAAAGCTATCTTTAAAAAAATTACGCGAAGGAGTAAAAGACTTAAAAAAAATATTAGACGATTTAAAGTTAAAATCATTTTTAAAAACCAGTGGTGGTAAAGGATATCACATTATTGTTACCGTAGAAAATAGTATCACCTGGCAAAAGTTTCGGAAAATTGCCGAAGATATTGCTAAGTTAATGGAAGCAAAATGGCCCAAAAAATATACTAGTAATATTCGTAAAGAAAATAGGAAAGGCAAAATTTTTATTGATTATTTCCGTAACACCAAAGGAGCTACAAGTGTTGCTCCATACTCTATTAGGCTAAGAAAAAAATGTACAGTCTCCATGCCGATAGCTTGGAGTGAGCTTGATAAAGTAAAACCAGATGGCATAACAATGGAAGAAGCTATAAAAAGACTTAAAAGAAAAGACCCTTGGGCAGAGTTAAAAAATTTTGACTTCGAATAAGTTAAGTATTATAATAATGAGTACCGAGAAAGAAGGGAAAATTTTATGCAAAATAATAGAGAGTTATTAATAAGATTACAGTCCTTATTATTAGCAGGAACTAGTTTTATGATGCTTAGTGGCTGTAACAAAGATTTAAGCGATATACCAGCCAGTGCTACACCAACCCCATCAATTACAGAACCTTTACAAGAAAGCCCAGAAACTTCTCCATATAATAGTGAAGTTACTCCACCTAGCGCCAAACCAGCTGTAACGCCATCACTTGCTCCCTCAAAGAACCCAGAAGTAACACCAACTCCTGCTATAGTAGAACATGATTGCCATTATCATTTAGAAGATCCTCTTATATCCGCCGAGCTTACCAAAATGAATAATGGAGAAGCTTTTAGATTTCCTTATGTTACAGGTGAGTGTGAAAGAGGTATTAGCTCTATTTTCAATTTGACAGGCCCATTATTTAAGCAATTAGAAAAAGATGGTGTAAAGTACCTTGTTCTTGCTAACAATGAAAATAAAGTTTTGATTTCTGGATATGGTTGGTTAGGCTATCCATACTATTTACAAGGATATGATCAAGCAAATGGTGGTATGGACCCCAAAAGTGAATTTTCCGGTTGGGTTATTCCGGCTTATACCTACATAGATAGAGAAGATCCTGTCGTTTATGAAATATATGATGGTCTTGACCCAGGATACACATTTAATTTATATGACTTCGAAACATTTAAGCCACTTATTATCGAAGCTGAACCCGATATAGATTTTAAATTTTATGGCGCTGAATGTTTTGGCGTTCCAGGGCCAATTATCCCACGATATGTACAAACATACGACCCAGCCTATGGCGGTAAAGATAAAAATAATAAAGGTGCTGGCCTAGTAATGGAAGTAGAAAAATGGAATCAAAAATATTTAGTAGACGTGAATGATTTTAAAACTATAATTGCCCAAGACTATAGAAGCTTTTGGTATTTAGCTGAAGATAATGTTGTTTTACTTATAGATAACGAAGAAGTAGATTTAACTAATGAATTAATAAATCCTGTTAAATCGGATATTTTAACAAGAGAACGCAAAAAATAATTGTATATAGCATATTATTTATGATATAATACTATTGCAAAAAAAGGAATGATTTAAATGTTAGAAACAATTTTATTAATAGTATCTGTTTTAATTATCGCTGTTGTTTTACTTCAAGGAGCTAAAGCCACAGATGGTAGTCAAATTATATCTGGAGGTAATGAAGCATTATTCCAAAACATGAAAGAAAGAGGCTTTGAATTATTTATTAGTCGTTTTACTTTCATATTAGGTGTAGTATTCTTTATCATATCTTTAATACTATTCTTAAAATAAGTACCAAAAAATAGGTGCTTTTTTAATTTTTAGGTAATATATTTCTTTTAATTATCAGAACTTTATAATATAATAATAACATGAAAGAGTTGATTCGATATGAAACTATATAATACCGCGACAAGAAAGATTGAAGAGTTTATTCCTTGGCAAGATAACATTGTCAAGATGTACACATGCGGTCCAACTGTTTATAGCTATGCCCATATAGGTAATTTAAGAACATATATTATGGAAGATATTTTAGAAAAAACGTTAAGATTTCTTGACTATAAGGTAACACGTGTTATGAATATCACTGATGTCGGTCATTTAAGTAGTGATGCCGATACCGGTGAGGATAAAATGGTTAAAAGTGCTAAGAGTGAACATAAATCAGTTTTAGATATAGCTAAATTTTATACCGATGCTTTTTTTAGTGATCTAGCTAAATTAAATATCAAAAAGCCAGATATTGTAAGCCCTGCTACAGAGAATATCGCTGAATACATAAAAATCATTGAACATCTTTTAAAAACTGGCTATGCTTATAGTGCTGGTGGTAATATTTATTTTGATACCTCTAAACTTGAAGATTATTATACTCTTACAAATCATGTCGGCGAAGAATTAATTAGTGGCGTTCGGGATAGTGTTAAAGAAGACACCAATAAAAAAAATAAAACTGACTTTGTCTTATGGTTTACCAAATCTAAGTTTGATTTGCAAGAATTAAAATGGGATAGCCCTTTTGGAAAAGGTTATCCAGGATGGCATATTGAATGTACAGGTATTTCTTTAAAATATTTAGGTGAGTATTTGGATATTCATTGTGGTGGAGTTGATAATATTTTTCCACATCACACGAATGAAATTGCTCAATCAGAGTCTTTTATTGGTCACAAATGGTGTAAATATTGGGTTCATGGCGAGCATTTAAATGATGCAACTGGTAAAATGAGTAAATCTAAAGGAGATACTTTAACTATATCTCGTCTTGAAAGTGAAGGATATAATCCGTTAAGCTACCGTTTTTTAGTATTACAAAGTCATTACCGCAAACAATTAACATTTAGTTTTGATGCTTTAAGTGGTGCAGAAAATGCTTATAAGAAATTAAAAAGCAAAGTATTAAATTTAAAAGAAAATGAAGAAATAAATGAAAAGATAAAGGAAGATTATATCACTAAATTTAAAGAATGTTTAAGTGATGATTTAAATACTGCTAATGCCTTAACTCTAATATATGATGTTTTAAAAAGTGATGCTAATGATACTACCAAAAAATCTATCATAAAAAGTTTTGATGATGTATTATCATTAGATTTAACGAAGAAAGAAAAAAGCGAGTTAGATGAAGCATATATTAAAGAAATGATTGAGAAAAGAAATATTGCTAAAGAAAATAAAGATTATGATACCGCAGATAATATTAGGAAAGACTTAGAAGAATTAGGCATAATTTTAAAAGATACTCGTGATGGTACAACGTATGAGGTAAAGTAATGGAATTAATAATTGAAATTATATTTTTACTTTTAGTAATAGCAATTTTTATAATTAGTATTAGATTAAGACAGCTACGAGAAGCAATGCAAAAAATGGAAAATGAGTATCAGCTATCTGGTTTTGAAGTTGCCCAAATGATATCGTCTAAATATTGTAATAATGAAGTTCATATCATAAAAAAGCCCGGAAAATTTGTAGACCATTATAATGAAACTCGAAAAGTAATTAAACTAAGTCCTGAAGTTTTTGATGGGACAGATTTGTATGCTGGGACTATTTCTCTTTATCATGCATTAGAAACGCATAAGACCAAAACCAAGTTTTTAAAAATGCATCAATTTTGTTCTTTTATAATTCTTGCCTCTTATGCTTTAATATTAATAGGTGCTTTCTTAAATAATAGTTCTATCATTCATTTTGGCTTAATCACTTTTATTGTGGGCTATTTTTTAGAAACTTATATACTTTTGACTAACGAAAATGAAGATTTAAATGAGTTAGAAACTTTTATTAAAAAAAAGAAATTAATAAAACCATTTGAAGCCAACTATAATTTATATATTTTTCATAAATTAGCTATGCTTCCAATATCTTTTCTAAATTATTTTAAATAAATAAGTCTTGATCTATCAAGAAGTGAACAGGGAGGGAAAATGAAATATGCTGTAATATCTGATATTCATGGGAATTCAGAAGCTTTAAAAGCGACAATAGATGATGCAATTACAAATGGATGTAATGCCTTTATTTTTCTAGGAGATTATGGTACTGACTTTCCTGGTATCCATGAAGTTTTAAATATGGTAAGATGGTGTCAAAATAATTATCCAACTTATGTAATAAAAGGAAATCGTGAAGAATATATATTAGACTACATAAATGGTAAAGTACCAGATTGGAAAAATAATCCTACTAAAAAAATTATTGTTCACGATGCTGAGGCTATGAATGAGGAAGATAAATCTTTTATCCGAAATCTTAAAGCCGCAGAAATAGTAAATTTACCTAATATTGGCAAAGTTGCTTTATCTCATAATTCTAATTTAAATGCTGAAATAAAAGAAGCTATGGAAAGTGGTGAAATAAAAAATATCTTATTCGGTCATTCTCACACCGCTGGAGTTTGGCATTCTGGGGAATGTGACTATTATAATCCTGGCTCAGCTGGCTTATCTAAAGATGGTGTATCAAGCACTTATGCCATAATGGAGCAAAGAGAAGGTAAACTAAGTTTTGATATCAAAGCAATAAATTATGATATTGCAAGAGAAGAAGAATTAATAGATAGCATACCTGAGTTAAGTGGTGAGGATGGAGCTTATATTGCTGAACTTACTAAAATGTCTATGATGGTTGGAAGACCAATGTCAGTATACTATTTTGGTGAATTATTTCGTTTAAATAATATATATAAAAAATCATTAGAAACAAATACTCCGCCTGACTATTCCCCATTAGAAGATGAAGTCGAAAAAGTTTATATTTTATTAAGTGGTATTACTATTGATTTAAATAAAAATATTATGCCTGCTATAGATATGGATATTCGTGCTAACTATCCGGTAAGCAATAATGCCATGGATATTAATAAATTACGGGATTATACAGTAGACCATTTGGAATTTGATTACAAAGATGTACCCAAGGAATTATTATCTATTGCTTATCAAAATATAGAATATTATTACGCTAAAGAGTTTGCTAAAAAATATGAGCGAGATAAAATGTATCGCTAAAGAAGGATTGTAAAATTAAACTTTACAGTCTTTACAATTTAAAGGAATATTATTCTAGGCTTTTAAAAAAATAAATGATACAATAATATAAAGAGTAGTGATAGAATGAAAAAATTTATATTATTGTTATTTTTATGTTTATTTACGCCTACAGTAGCCCAAGGTTTAACTATTGATAACGTTGAACTAAAGCCTTTAGAGCTCGAACAGGTTTTAGAATTTAACCGCCCAGAAGGATATAATGGCATTCAAGGTATGGCCATAACTAATAAATATTATGTTATCGCCGCCTACAATTCTGATGATACTAATACAGCTTTAGTAATAATTGATAAAAAAACTAAAGAATTAGCCAAATTAGAAAATAATCCTGTTATC
This sequence comes from uncultured Mycoplasmatota bacterium, assembly GCA_948470005.1. The sequence goes on along the minus strand of CAOKNI010000008.1, from coordinate 31,402 downwards.
GATTATAATTTTGGTCATGCTAATGACATGGAATATGACTCTGTAACTAATGAATTATACATCATAAACGATAACAAAATGCATGTTCTTAATGGAGATACATTTAAACAAATAAAAGAAGTAACTCTACCTGATAATATAAAAGTAAGAAGTATCGCTAAAGATAACGAAGGTAATTATTATTTCCGTAATGCTAACACCAGTTATAAATATGATGCCGATTTAAAATTTGCCTCAAAGTTTTCAGTTGCAAATCTTACCGGATACCAAGGAGTGTCATATCAAAATGGCAAATTATATTATTCCTGTTATCCAAAACTTACAATTGAAGATGAGAAAGTCACTAATTTGATTTATATTTATGATAATGAAAAATTAGAAAATATTTTATTCCCGCCTAATGAATATGGCGAATTAGAAGCCCTTGAATTTGATAATGGAATTCCTTATATGTTATACTGGGCCAAAGACAAAGTAGGGAGAATTTATGTTCCGGTATATAAAGACGTAACTGTTAATCTTACTGTCAAAGACAAAACAAGCGATACAATTGATGCGACTTTAAGTAGTGGAAATAAAATCATTGAACAAGTGCAAAAAGAAAATGATAAATATACTTTTTCTTCTCTTACTTTTTCAACTCCAGGTACCTATAGATACCAAATTAAAAAAGTGTCTAAAACAAAAGAAAGTAATACAGAGACTATTAACATTGAAGTAAAAGTAGAATATGATGGTGCTAAAAATGAATTATCCGCCAATGTCGCTTATGAGAATGATGAATTTAAAAAGCCAGTCATTGAAACACCAAAAGATGAAGAGCAAAACAAAAATGAAAATAATACTGACAAAAATAACAGTGCTGAAAATAATACTAATAAAAATGATGATATGAAAGATTTTGAAAATCCTAAAACTGGGTTTAAAATAATGTATGCAATATTTGCTGCTTTAGGCTTTGTTGGCATCATGAACATCTATCATAAAAAGAAATTATATAAATTATAAAATACAAAGATGTGAAAAATGCATCTTTTATTTTGAGTAAATGTTAAAACTTTACTTAAAAATTAAAAATAAAAAGCTTTAATAATCGAAAATCTTTTACTTATTAGTAAAATATTGTTATAATTAAACTAGGTGATGTTATGAAACTAGAAGTTAATGGCTTTAATATATTTATAATACTTTTAGTAACATTTATAACCAGCGTATTATTAGTATTTTTAGTCAAAAAAGTGGCCATCCATATTCATGCTTTAGATATGCCAAATGAACGAAAAATTCATAAAGTGCCAATGCCCCGTTTAGGAGGTCTTGCTATATATTTATCATTTATTTTAGGATATATTCTTTATGGAACAGTATCTCTTCAGATGTTAAGTGTTTTAATAAGTGGTTTTATTATTATTTTAACTGGTATCATTGATGATATAAATCCACTGAAAGCTCGGTATAAATTTTTAAGCCAAGTTATCGCTGCTAGTATTGTTGTAATTTATGGTAAATTATATTTCAATAATATAACCCTATTAGGATTTAACTTTGCTTTTCCTTCTGGGATAAATATGCTTCTATCGATATTTTTCATTGTTGCTATTATTAATGCAATTAATTTAATAGATGGCCTAGATGGTTTAGCCGCTGGTGTTAGTTCTATTTATTTCATAACTATATCTATTTTAGGAGTTATTCTAAATAAATTTGGAGGCTTAGATGTTATTTTATCTATAATTTTGCTTGGTAGTACTTTAGGATTTTTAGTCCATAATTTCCCACCTGCCAAAATATTTATGGGGGATACTGGAAGTATGTTCTTAGGTTTTATGATAGCTGTTATTGCTCTTCTTGGTTATAAAGTAGCAACTATAACTTCTATCATTATTCCTATTTTAATTCTTTTTATTCCCCTTTTTGATACATTACTTGCCATATTTCGCCGACTTATTAAAAAAGAGTCAATTGGTAAACCGGATAAAGAGCATTTCCATCATCAGCTTTTAAGAATGACATCTTCACCCACTAAAACTGTTTTATTAATATATATTATTAATATAATTTTCAGTGCTATATCTATATTATTTGTCCTTGGTGATAAAAAACAAGCCATTGCTATTTATATTTTAGTCATGATTTTCTTCTTATTTTTACTTTTAAAAACTAATATTTTATTTGAACATGGGCACATTAAAAAGAAGGAGGAAAAAGATAGTGAAAAATAATAATCCTCTAGAAGGCAAAAAAACTAAGCCTCTTTTAATAAATATCATTAAACACGCTTCCATAAAGAATAGCCATTTAACTATTAGAGCATTAGCTTTATTTAAAGTAATTAATGGTAAAATACCTAATTTTAAGTTTCAAAATTTAAATATTATTATTGATAATAAAGAATATGCTTTAAAGTTAACAGGTAAACTAAAACTCATAAAAGAATATTACCTTTTATTTTATTCATTTAAAATACCTCTTAATGATATCAAAAACTTTGATGTTCAAAATAAAATAATTGTTAATTATCAAAATCTTTATCAAGGACGCATTATATATAATGTTTTTGATTTTAAAAAAGGGAAATATCGCAATAGTAAAGTCTTTAAATTAAATAATACATCACTATTTTTACGACAGACTATTAAAAACACTATGTATCTAACAGTTCGTGAATCCTGTCTTTATGACAACTCTTTATCTAATGCAAAACTTAATCTAGCTTATTTTATATCTAAAATTTATCCAAAAAAAAATATTATTCTTCTTTATGAAAAAGAATCTTCTAGATATGAAGAGAGTGCTTCTGTATTATATGAAAAGCTAATAGATAAGGGTTATAGTAATTGCTATTACATTATCAATAAAGATAATCCTATAATTGCTACTCTTCCATTAAAGTATCAGAAAAACCTTATATATAAAGATACATTTAAACATCTAATATACTTTTTTAAATGTCCTACTTTTATTGGCTCTGAAACTATTGGTCATGCTCTTCAACTACGTATTGCCAATATTCATGCCAATCGCAAAGTAAACAATTATAATAATAAATATGTATTCTTGCAACATGGCATTATGTATATGATTTCGCTTAATTCTGAACTTCGTAGCGGTTTTAAAAACAATCAATATAAATTTCAAAGAACGGTAGTGTCTTCTGCTCTCGAAGCTAAGCATTTTATAGAGTTAGCCGATTTTAAAATGAGTGATTTATACATTACAGGTTTAGCTAAATTTGATAAAAGTATTCTTAATTCTGATGCTGATAAAATAGTTATTATGCCGACATGGCGCAGATGGGAAACAAATGAAGCTCGAGATAATTTTGCAAATACTAAATATTACAAAATGTTGGAGCGAATAATAAGTGCTATTCCGACCTCTTTACATGATAAAATAATTGTTTTACCTCACCCTTTAATCAGTAGTGCTATGGTAAATTCTAATTCTAAATTACAAAAATATTTATGTTTAGATAAAACTTATAACGATATTTTAAAAGAATGTCGACTTTTAATAACCGACTATTCTTCGATATCTTATGATGCTTTTTATCGCGGTTCTAATATAGTATTTTACTGGGAAGAAAAAGATGAATGCCTAAAAAATTATGGTGAAGGTACAACTCTTATGTTAACCGAAGACTTAGCTTTTGGTGAAGTATGCTATAATAAAAAAGAATTACAAGTAGTAATTGAAGAGAGTTATAAAGGAAAGCAAAAAGCTAAATTCAAAAATAGATATGAAAAAATTGTTGAGTTTCATGATAATAAAAATACTGAACGTATTATTAATTGTTTAAAAAAAGATAACATAATTTAAAAAAATGTTAATATTTGTGTTGTTCTTGAATGCTAGTAGCAATATTTGGAGGAATAACTTCATCAAGCTTTCAAATATTAGAAGTGTCTAAAAAATTCTGTGTAAATGATATCTAACCACGATATTTGGGAACTTTGATAGTTCCTTTTTTGTTATCTAAATAATAACAATACTATTTAATTTTCAAAGAACTTTATATTCTATTATTAAACATAACAGATAATTCAGATAAAATAGGTCCCCAATTTCTATAAGCCTGATCCCATTTTTTAGATATATTTTTAGTATTTTTTCTATCTAATCATACTATTAGTGAATATCGTTTGGCATAATTGGGTTAATTTTTGTGTTTTTAACCATCCAGAATATTTAAACTAATTAAAACTAAACGAAACTTACTATTTATTATCAGTAGTAACTAGATTTGCCCCCAGTTTTAAATAATAATCAATATCACTTGCTTTATTTAAAGTATAGACATTTATAATAATATTTTTATCTTTAAAATAATCTGCAACTTCTTTGGTATAAATATTTTTATTTATAATCATCATCTGAATATTATTATTTTTACAATATTCGTATGTTGACTCTATTTTTGCACTATCTTTAACAAAAAGTGTTTTTAATTCAAAGTTATAAATTTTACTTACATATTCATATGCTCTTGTATTATAAAAAGCTCCAAAAAATCTACTTAAAATCGTCGGGTCATCAATTGCATCTATTATATCATGATAAGCCTTAATGGCAATTATTGCCGTTCCTCCGTATTTTATATCAGGAATAACATAAACATCTTCATGAGTCTTCATAAATTCGACAAGCATTTCTAGATCCATAGTGGTATATTTTCCAAACATTTTAGTTTTTTTGAATGTTTTATAATCCATAATAGATTTTTCTTCATCATAAGGAATACCCCAAACATTAGCATAATCATTTTCGGTAAATCCATGTGTAAGTACCAAATGTCCATCGCTCGTATAAGAAAAATCTATTTCAAATATTCTAATACCTTCACTATAAGATTTATTAAGAGCTTCTAAGCTATTATTATGTACATGACCATCTATAGCTCCTCCAGCATGGGCGACTTTCTGAGTTTTATTCGCATAATAAGTAAATTTATCCTTATTATTTAAACTTGATACAATATATTTTTCAAAAAGAGACGTTTTATTACTATGGAATGGGAAATATACAACATTATTTGTACTTGTTTTGGTACTAGCATTAGCATAAGGAGTAAAATCATAAGCATACGAAAAAATACCATATACGCCTAGTACACTACCTATAAAAGTTACAGAACATAAAACTATACTTATAATCTTTCTTTTTTTCATATATATTAGCATACCACAAAGACTCTTGAAAATAAACTATTTTATATTTAAAATAAGGTGTTAAACGTCAAGTATTGCTAGTAATTGGTAATGTGGCAATAATTACTACAATAACCATGCCATAACTCGTTGCATAAAATAAAGTGATGTGGTAAAATATCATTAAGAAAGAAAAAGGAGAATTTATATGAATATTGCAGTAATTTTTGCTGGTGGCGTTGGCACCAGAATGAGAACCAAAGGTACTCCAAAGCAATTTCTTGAAGTAAATGATAAGCCTATTTTAATTCACACTTTAGAGAAGTTTGAGAAAAATGAAAATATTGATGCTATTGTTATTGCTTGTGTTAAAGAGTGGATACAGTATTGCTGGGAAATAATTAATAAATTTAATATTACGAAAGTAAGGAACGTTGTCCCTGGGGGTGAAACAGGCCAAGAATCTATTTATAAAGGACTTAGAGCCGCGGTTGATATATCAGAAAGTGATAAAGATATCGTTTTAATTCATGATGGTGTAAGGCCAATTATTGATGATGAGCTTATTGATGCCAATATTGCTAGCGTTAAAAAATTTGGTTCTGCCATCACTTGTGTGGAAGCTAAAGAAACTGTAGCTATGGTTAATGATGAAGGAATCGTTACAGGTGTTACCGATAGACAAACAAGTCGTATAGCGAGAGCTCCTCAGAGTTTTTATTTAAGAGATATATTTGAAGTTCATAACAAAGCAATTGAAGAAGGTAATACCAACGTTATTGACTCTTGTACTTTAATGCTTAAATATGGTAAGGAGATGCACACTGTTCTTGGTAAAAGTGATAATATCAAAATAACAACCCCTGATGACTATTATATTTTTAAAGCTCTACTAGAAGCTAAGAAAGATTCAGCAATCTTTGCTTAAAAATTACATTTAAAAAACTTAGAACTTTTTATCATTAAGTTGGTAAAAAGTTTTAATCATATGGAGGCATAATGGAAACAGAAAAAAAAGCAATTATAACAGTAATATCAAAAGAAAATGATATATCAAAAATTAAATATAGTGTTAATAATTTAACTAAAGTAGGATTTAATCCTAATGAAATTATCGTTGCTATTAAAAAAGGCTACGATGCAGAATTAAAAAAATATATCAAAGAAAACAAATATCAAACTTTCGAATATGAAAGTCTTAAAGAAATATACTATAACATTTCTCAAAATGTTGGTTTTGATTATATTGCTTTTCTAAATGAGGGCGATGCTTATAGTGAAAATGCGAGAGAAATAATATTTAATGCTATCAATAGTAATAGTTCCCTTTTTGTATGCCCTATAATCTATAATAATGAGGCTTATTCTTTAAATAAAAATTTACGCAATAATAAAATCGTTAACATAGAAGAAAATAATAATTTAGTTTGGATTCATTTAAATTCCACTATTATAAGTAAAAAGCTTCTCGAAAAACTATCACCAAGCAAAAAAGATTTAGCATATTATGAAGAAACTTGCTTTTTAACAAAACTTATAACTTTAAATGGCGGATATCGCTCTTTAAGATCTCTTAAACTGATAAGTGCAAATCCTCTTGAAACATCACTTGACCGCCCAAGTGAGGAATATGATTTAACATGGTATCAAAAAGTGTTTGATTATATTGCTGAAATTAAAAACTATTCGACTAAAGAATATGGATGTTTATTAAATTATATTTCTAGTATTATAATGTATGTTTTAAAAAATGTTATTAATAGTAATGTTAATTCTAAAAATAAGCATATTCTAAATAAGCAAGAATTAGATAAATTTTATGAACATGCTAAAACTTCTTTAAAAGATATTAATGATGCTGCCATAATGAATACTCCAGGTAATAAATTAGTAAATTACTATTTATTAAAGTTAAAATATAACGAAGAAAAAAACAATTATCGTTCATTTGAAAATGGAATTTATATTGTTCATAATAATACAGTTTTATTTAATGCTTCATCAACCAAAATAAAAATATTCTTAATGGAAATAAATAATAATACTCTTCATATTACTGCTAGTTATCCTTTCCCATTTGATGAAGATAAATTAAAAATTTACATAATGTATAACAATAAAAAAACATACGTTACCAAAAATTATTTATATTCTGATTACCGTGCTTTTGGCGAAAAAATCTATGAAAATTATGTTTTTGATGTAAGCATACCTTTAGTTAAAAAGAATAATAAAGAATACATTGAGTTTTATTTAGAACATGAGTCTAATTCTCTTAAACTTGCTCTAAACTTTAATAAACCTCTAGCACGTCTCAATAATTATAAAAATTCATATTGGGCTGTTAATGGTTTTAATCTAAATTATCGGAATTCAAGTATTTTAGTTTTACCTGATAGTAAAATGCGTCATTTAAAAAGAGAGCTTAAGTATTTAATAAGTCTAATACGTAAAGATGCCTTAGCCAAGAAATCGGCAATGCTTAGAATAACCTATTTCTTAACTCGTCCTTTCTTTAAAAAAGAAATATGGCTTTTTGAAGATAAAATCTATAAAGGTGGCGACAATGGCGAATACTTATATACTTATGCTTGCAACCAAAAAGATGGTATTAAGAAATATTATATTTTAAATAAAGATTGTTTGGATGCCGCCAGATTTAAAAAAGAAGGAAAAGACTATGTTGTCTATGGTACTCTTAAACATAAACTATTATTTTTAAATAGCAATATTGTTTTTGAAACCCATAATAGTAGTACTAAACATCATTCATTTGATGATTCTACTGAGATGTATTTCCGAGATTTATATAATAATGTAAATGTTTGTATTCAGCATGGCTTAAGTGTTCAATATATTCCTAACTTAGTAAATCGCATTAATGATAATTTAAAAGGTTTTTTCCTCGCTAGTGAAGTTGAAAAAGAAAATCTCACTAATAAAGAATATGCTTATACAGGCTATGAAGACATTCTTCATGTTACAGGAAGTCCAAGGTATGATGGCCTAAAAAATAATGACAAAAAGCAAATTCTGATCACTCCAACTTGGCGTAACTATTTGGCAACTCCTGTGGTTAATATATCCAGTGGCCGTGTCTATAATAAAAATTTTAAAAATTCTGATTATTTCCAAATATACAATTCTCTCATAAATAACGAAAAACTTATTGCCGCGGCTAAAAAGTATAATTATAAAATAATTTATTTATTGCATCCTTGCACTAGTCCTCAGATGGAAGACTTTGATAAAAATGCGAATGTTGAACTTTTAGCTGCAACTGAGGATTTAAATTATGAAAAAATATTAACTGAATCAAGCCTTATGGTGACAGATTATTCAGGAGTTCAATTTGATTTCGCCTACATGTACAAACCTATAATTTATTTTCATCCACATGAACTTCCCCCATCATATGAAGAAGGAGCATATAAATATGAAACTATGTCTTTAGGTGAAATAGTTCATACAAATAACGAATTAGTAAATTCTTTATGTGATTATATGAAAAATAACTGTGAAATTAAAGACAAATACAAAAAAAGAATTGATAAATTTTTCAAATATCATGATTATAATAATTGTAAAAGAATATATGAAGAAGTAATAGAGGTAAAAAATGGCTGTAAAAAATAAAGATAAAAGGATGTCACTTTGGTTAAAATATACCTTAATAGCCTTGCCAATAATTATAATTGTATTTTTAATCATTTATTATATTTTAAATATGACGGTAGTTAATTATAAAATTGCAGTATCTGAAAATAATTATTTTGCACATGCTTTGGGCGGTATTGATAAAAATCGCTTTACAAATAGTAAAGAAGCATTAGAGTCGTCGTATAAAGCCGGATTTAAATTTTTTGAAGCAGATATAAGACTCACAAGTGACAATAAATTAGTATTAATCTCTGGTTGGGGAAAAACTGATTATGAGGAATTTTTAGGATGGGAATATAATGCTACAAAAAACATTTTGAATTATGAAACATTTATGAGTAGTAAAATTAAAAATAAATATACAACAATGAGTTTTTTAGATTTATTAGATTTTATGAAAAAGCATAAAGATATCTATGTAATGATAGATATTGGAACTAAAAGTGCTAAAGAAACCACTACTATTTATAAAGAGTTAGTAAAAGAAGCTAATAATGATGATAAAATACTACAAAGATTAATTGTAACAGGCTATACTACGAAAATGATAAATGCTATCAAAAAAGAATATGATTTTAAGCTTATAAATATGGTTTGGCAAGAAGATGCTAAAAGAGAGAAATCTATAAAAGGAAAGAAAAAATTTGCTAAATTTTGTAAAGATAATAAAATCACAAGTATTACAGTTGCAAGCGGTAATTATGACAAAGACTTGGCTTATTATATGAAGAAAAAAGGCTTAATGATTTACGTTTATACTATAAATAATGAAAAAAAAGCTAATAGTAACTCTAACATCGTTGATTTAATAGGAACAGATTTTTTAAAACCTATAAATTAGAAAGAGGATAAAATGAAATATACTAAAATAGTAAAAGAAGATATTAAAAATATTATTAAAGACTTTGGTGAAAAAGAATTAGTCAGTAAGCTAAAAAACAAAAGTGTTTTAATCACGGGCGCATCAGGCATGATTGGCTCATACTTAACTTATACTTTTATTAATTTAAATGAAGAATATAAAACTAATATTAAAATAAGGTTGGTTTTAAGAAATGCTAGTAAATTAGATGAGTTTATTAAAAATCACTCTAACACCGAGGTAATCATTCATGATGTCACTAACCCATTTGAAATAGAAGGGGATGTTGATTACATTATTCATGCGGCATCACCTGCGAGTCCTAAAATTATGCGGGAACATCCTGTTGAAACAAATTTAGCCAATACTTTAGGAACAGCTTATACCCTAAAACTTGCTCAAGAAAAAAATTCTCTTGGTTATATCTTTATTTCTTCTAGGGAAATTTATGGCGAACCAATGCCTAATCAAGAAATATTTACCGAAGATGGCTTACTTGGTCAGGTTAATCCTTTAGTACCTCGAAATGGTTATGCCGAAGGTAAAAAAGCCGCTGAGAATTTATGTGCTAGTTATAAAGATGAATATAACTTAAACACTAAAATAGTTCGTCTTGCTCATACTTATGGTCCTGGTATGTCTATCTATGATGGACGCGTTCAAGCAGACTTCTTAAATAATGTCATTCATAAAGAAAATATCGTTTTAAAAAGTGATGGCTCCTCAGTCCGCACTTATACTTATATCAGTGATGTTGTGTTAGCTATTTTACTAGTTTTATTAAATTCCAAAGAGTTAGTTTATAACATTTCGGATGAAAACTCCAAAACTTCAATTAAGGAGTTAGCCGAAACGCTAGTTACTATTCACCCAGAATATAATTTAAAACTAATTTTTGAAATTGAAAATGAACAAACGGGATGTGCAGCCTTTAAAATGGGCATCTTATCTAGTAAAAAAATAAGAAGTGAATTAGGTTGGAAACCAAGATATAATATTAAAGATGGTTTTACCAGAACTCTAATTCATTTAGAAGAGGAATTATTTTAATTAAATCCAAAAAGCATTTCTTAATTAAGAGATGTTTTTTTTATTTAAGAATTAAGTTTATGCAATCATACTAACGGAATTCAATTGATATTTACGTTTATTTGTGATAATATAACTTAAGTGAGGTTTATAAAATTATGAAAAAAAGTACAATCATTTTGCTAAAAAAGGCTAAAAACATCTTAAAGCTTTCTAAAACTCCATCTAAAAGAGAAGTAACTATTGATATAAAAAATGAAAACCCCAATAAAGTGTGGGCATTCTGTGCTGGACAATATAGTAATGATTTTCGTGGAAATCCAAAATATCTTTTTATGTATATAAATAAATACCGCAAAGATATAGAAGCTTATTGGATTTGTGATGACTTAAAACTTATAGAAGATATACGTAATATTGGTTTTAGAGCTTATCAAATAGGCTCAATGGAAGCAGAACTAGCCGCAGCTAAGACTGGTGTACTTGTATGTGAGCAAGTAAAAATGGATATTCCAGTAGGTTTAGAACACTGTAAATATTTAAATTTATGGCATGGAGTTGGTGGTGTCAAAGATGTCGAAAGAAGTATAAATGATGGGTTGCTTTTAGAAGAAATAGCCAAAAAATATATTGGAAAAAATAAATATTATCGTGAAAATGAAATATATTTAGCTCCTTCAAAATTAATAGAAGATATTGCAACTAAACAATTAGGACTGACAAAAAATCAGATTATTAGAGCAGGATATCCAAGGTGTATTTATCAAAGTGGTTTTGAAAGAGTAGCAACATTTAAAACTTCAGACATATGGAATAACCTTCCAAGTGATACCAAAGTTGTTGCATATACTCCTACATATCGTAACAATCAAAAAGAAGAATTATTTATTAATGCTATTCCAGATATTGAGAAATTAATCGAAGTTTGTCGTAAAAATCATATATTATTTATTTTTAAAATGCATCCTTTATTAGAAAAAGAGTCAACTTTTATTAATGCTAAAGAAAAATATAAGAATAATAAATGGTTATGTTTCTGGGATAATAAAAAAGATTTTTACGAGATATTAGACAAAGTTGATTTATGCATATATGATTTCTCTTCTATTTTTACTGATTTTGTTGCCATTGGAACTAAAAATTTTATTAGATATAACTTTGATTTTGAGCCAACCGATTTAGACTATCCAATGGGCTATGATGAAGTAACTATTGGCCCTAAATGCAAAACTTTTGATGGATTATTAAAAATGCTTAAAGACTACAAATTTCCTGATTTAAGCAAAGAAATAAATCATGTTAAAAAGCTGTTTTGGGAATATTCTACTAATGACTCGATGGATAAAATTATTGAGGCAACAATACAATTTAAACCTGAAAAATTAAAATTGAAAACATTATATAGCTATGATATCTTTGATACATTAATTGCTAGAAAAGTTGTTGATCCAGTTGGAATATTTTATTATGTAAAAGATAAAATGAACACAATAGTATATGATTATCCGGAATATTTAGTTGCTAATTTTCCAGAAATACGCCATGACGCTGAATCTAATATCAGAGAGTATTATAATCGTACTATAATTGAAAGAAATGATATTCGTTGCGAAATATCTCTAGATGAAATTTATGATAGGATAAAAGTAATGTATAATCTTACTAATGAAGCAACAGCAGCTTTAAAGAAATTAGAAATTGAAGCAGAATTAGATAATGTTTTACCAATAACTGAAAATATTGAAAAGCTTCAAGAGCATCATAAAAACGGTGATGAAATAGTCTTAATAAGCGATATGTATTTGCCTGAAGAAATAATTAAACAAATGCTTGCTAAAGCTGACCCTGATTTAGTAAATTATGATTTATATTTATCAAGTACATTAGGATACCAAAAGTCTCGCAAAACTTTATATTTAGAAGTATATAAAAAATATGGTGTGGAATATAACTTTGAAAAATGGATTCATACTGGTGATAACGAACATTCCGATATTAAAATGGCTAGAAGCCTAAATATTGAAACTAACAGATGCTATAAATTAAACTTTAATGAATATGAGCTTGATTTGATTAAAAGTATTGGAACTTATGATGCTTATCTTATTGCAGGTGCCATGGCAAGATTTAGAAAAAATCACCCAACTATTAAAGCTCAATTTGTTTATTCGTATGTTTCTCTTCTTTTTGTACCTTATGTATATTGGGCTATTCATGACTCAAAAGAAAGCAATTATGAAAATATTTATTTTATTTCTCGCGATGGACATAATCTAAAGAAAATAGCAGATAAAATCAATGAGCTAGAAGATTTAAAATTAAATATGAAATACATTTATGCATCACGAAAAACTTGGCGTGTTCCTTCATTTATTGACCATATTGATATTGATTTCTGGGGAAGTGGTCATGGTAATTTTTCCGATGTTAGCAATTTTAAAAATTTATTAAAAGCTTTAACAATGACTGAAAAAGCATTTAATGAGGTTTTTCCACAATTACGTTATCTAAAAAAACAAAACAAAATAACACCTAAAGAAAGATGGGCTTTAGTTAAGATATTTGAAGAGTCTTTAGAGTATAAAGATTATTTATTAAAAAAAGCAGCGGAACTTCGTAAATCAACATGTGGTTACTTAGCTCAAGAAATGGATATTAACCAGAATTTCTCTATTATTGAATATTGGGGTAGAGGTTATACGCAAGAAAACTTTACTAGGTTATGGCATAGTGTCACTGGAAAAGAAGAACCAGTTGTTTTCTATTATTCACGTAGTACTCTTCCAACAGAAGGTGCTAATGTACGCAAAAATTATGTAGTTAACAGTTCTGAGCAAAAATTTATTGAAGCAATATTTAACTGTATTAATTATAAGAGTATTGAAAAATATAAATCTATTAATAATAAATGGGTACCAGAGATTGTTGAAAAAGACTGTGATTTAGAGTTATTTAAAGCTTTAGAAAAATATTTAGTTGAATTTGCCGAAGAATATGTCAAAATAAATCTTTTAAATCGCGATGCTTTAGGAAGAAGCCTTATAAATTTTGCTATTAACTATTATAATAACAAACCAAATTGGGAAGGTTTTGTGAAAATATTGGGAGAAATGCAAGATTCTGTTCAAATTTATGGTGATATCAAAGATTTTGCTCCTATGTTAACAAATGATGATATTGAAAAATTATCAACTGGAAAATTAAAAATTGATAATTTGACCAAAAATATAACGATTTCATTTAAAAGAACATGCACTGAAGTTAAAAAGAAATTACTTGCCATGTATCAAACCACGGATAATGATAAAATAGTCTTAAATAAAATGTTAAATGAAAAGGAAATGAAATCAATAAAAGAATTAAATAAAAAGCATAAAGAAACAATTAAAGATTCAATTAATTTAAATCATCATTATCAGTTGATGATTAAAAAAACAAAAGTCAAAGATAAAATACTTGTTATAACATCAAAAGCTCGTTTTGGAAATATTGACTATAAGTGCTTATTTGAAGCGCTGAAAAAACAAAAGAAATTTGAAGTCCAAAAGTTAGCATTAAAAGCTAAGAATATAAGTAATAAACAATTGGCTACATATTTAGCTGAATCTAAATACATAATTTTAAAAGGACCAATGGCAAAATTTCATGAAGTTCAATTCCGAAATGAAAACAAGACCATTGTTTTAACTGAAAATGCTTTACATTATTTTAATAAAGGGTTAGCAGTATTAACTAATAATAAAACTAAAGATGCTATAACTAAATATGAATTTGAAATGGAAACAAATATTATTCCTGTTTCAAGCGAAAGAATAATTAATAAATATAGTAAAATCTATAATGTAAAAGATGAAACAAAAATGTTAGCTACTGGTTGTGTTTTAACTGATTGTTACTTTGATAAAAAACAAAAAGAAGATTTAAGAAAAAGCTTAAATATTGCTTTTCCAGAATCTAAAAATAAAAAAGTTATTTGTTACATTCCATATGAAAGATACAAAGCTAAATCTAAACATTTAAATTTTCTAAATTTGAAACAACTAGAAGAAAATTTTAAAGATGAATATGTTGTTATTATTAATCGCCAAAAGAAAAATGCTGATTATACTAATATTCTTAATATTAACGGATTCTCTAAAGATTTAACAGATACATTTAATATAAGAGAACAAATGATGATGGCTGATATTATTATTGGTGATTACCGTGACACTGCATTTGAAAGTCCATTACTTAATGTTCCAGTATTCATATCTGATTGGGATAAAGGAACTATTAATGCCAAAACTAACCTACAATATGATTTTAATGATATAATATATGGCGTTGAAATAACCTCAACTGCAGACTTAATTGATAAAATCAAAAATATTGCAAAACACGATTATAAAATTCAAAATGCATTTAAAAAGAAATATTTAACAGAATGTAAAGGCAAATCTGCTAAAAATTTAGTTAAGTATTTAGTTGATAATGAGAATAATCTATCTAAATAAAAAATATTCAATATTTTTCATAATTTGAATATTTTTTTAATTTGCTTTTTTGTCCAGTTTTATTGAATTAATTAAATCAGTAATCTTTTTTAATATAATTGAAAGTATTAACGAAATAGCGATTACAATTAAGAAGTATTTAATTCCATACGTTTCGAATCCTAACCTCTTCATAATATCACGAACAGCTACATGCGTCAAATACAATTCTAAAGAATAGTTACCAAACCAAGTTAAAATTTTTCTCAAAACTTTTAAGTTTATTTTATGCTTAGCTAACCACTCGAACCCTTGAATAATAATAAATACAATAGATAAAAATAATGCTGCTAAAGTATATCTAACCATCACAACTCTTTCGGTTTCTCTAAGCGGTAAACAAAATAAGCTTAATATAACAAAGGCTATCCATTCATTAGAAATAATTCTTTTTTCGTAAGAAGCCCTTCCAATAAAGGCCCCTAATACAAAAATAGGAAATCTAAGTAACATTATATTAATAATACCAAATGTGCTATCATTATATTTTTGAAGCATAAGAGCTAATACAGAAATAAATGTAAATACTAAAATCATCATTGTCTGAGAACTTGATTTAGATTTATTATCTTCCACAATCTCATATATCCAAGGATATATCAAATAGCAAATCATAATCATTAATATGTACCAAAACCAGTTATCTCCTGATTGTAAATATGAATAAAAAGTAATGCCTTTAAAAACATAAAGAATGCTTAAATTACCTAAAATATAACCTTTAATAACAAAAGCTGGTATAGCGATTAATAAATAAGGAATGATTACTCGTCAAATTCTTTTTATCAGAAATTCTTTATAATTGCTGTTTTTCTTCCATGAATAATAAAGACTAAAACCAGAAAAAAATAAGAAAATATCAACGCCAGCACTACTAATATATCTATTAAAAAGTTTTATTAGCCCATCAAAAGAATAATTAAAAATTCTGCAGTCATCAGTAAAATGAAATATCAAAATTGAAATAATAGCTACACCCATTATAATATTTCGATATTTAGAAAATATCTCATATGTAAGTTTCTCTTTCTTCATAATAATTCTCACTCACCTTTAATACATAAAATCAATTTAATGGTATCATATAAAATCAGATTATTCAATAAAAGTTAAAAGATAATTAATAACATTTGCTAGACTTTATAATATAGTTTTGATAAAATAATAAATAAAGAAGGAGAAACTTTAATTATGAAAAAATCACATTCAAAAAGGATAAACATTGAAAGTAGAGCCGGGGGGGGGGTATCATTTAAGTAATATTTTCCAAACAATAAAACAATATTTTTTTGAAATATTAAAATCTGATTTTTGGAAAAATATTATTATTTATACGGGTATTTTTTTAATACTTGCTATTATAATATTAAGAATATTTAACTTATATGATAAAGCCTTAATATGGCGTGAGGATGGCGTTTTACAACACATTATAAACTTGCAATATTTTCGTTCATTAATAGTTAATTTTTTACGAACAGGAAATATTAGTTTTTTCACTTGGAATATAGGTATGGGAATAGATATGTTTAGTAATATGGCCTATTATATTTTAGGAGATATATTTTCCTATTTTGCAATTTTTTTTCCAAGTAAATCTCTTGAAAATGTATATTCAGGACTTGTGCTTATTAGAATGTACTTTATTGGAATCTCTTTTTTATGTTACTGCAAATATAAAAAAATGAATTCATTATCTTCAATAATTGGAGCTTTGATGTATGCTTTTTGCTTTTATTCTTTATATGCTGCCCCAAGGCATCCATATTTTATGAATGCTCTAATTATTTTACCTTTAGCATTAATTGGTATTGAAAAAATAATTATAGAAGACAGACATTTATTTTATACTATTATTATAGCTTTAAACTTTATATCTAGTTTTTACTTCGGTTATATGATTGCTTTAGTGATTGCTATCTATGGTACATTTCTAGCAATTTTCACTTATAAAAAAGAAGGCTATAAGAAGATTATTAAAGTACTTGGTAAGACATTACTATATAGTGTTATTGGAATTATGATATCCGGCATAATTTTATTACCTGCGGGAATTGGATTTATATCATCTGAAAGAACATCTTCAAATATTATTTATCCATATACTATTAATTATTATAGAAACTATCTTTTATCATTACTAAGTAATAAAAATATAGGATACTGGTTATGCTTGGGAACCCAATCAATAGTATTCTTAACTATTCCATCTTTTATAAGAAAAAGAAAAGAAAATTATCCCTTGTTTCTAACATTTATATTACTTATTATTCCTACATTAATATCTCAAATTGGTTCAATTTTCAGTGGTTTTAATTTTCCTAATATTCGTTATACTTTTTGTCTAAGTTTTATTTTTGCTTATATTACGACTATTTTCCTTAATAATAAAATAGATAAAAAAGATATTATTGGGGCTGCTATTTTTATTCTTATATTTTTAGGAATAAATGTTTTATGCGACATAAATATAACTTTAAATGAACAATTTCAACTATTTATTTTAGGAGTTTTAGTATTTTTGCTTATTAAGCAAAAACATATTGAAGATAAATTTCCAAAAGTGCCTATATTTAAAATTGTGTTTTTATTAATATTTGTAGTTGGCATTTCTTGGTCAATTAATGATGTATATCAAGAAAAAAACTACACATCCGAATTTATTACTAAAGGTGAACTTCAATCAATTTATAATACCTCATATTATTCTATAAATGACTTCAGTCAAGCTCTTAAATTTATTAATAAAAAAGATAAAGATAACTATCGTATACTAAAGCATCCTTTTAAATATCCTAATGGAGCCTTAGCTAAAAATTATAATTCTCTGGGCTATTATTATTCAATTAGTCCTAGTTTAGCATCAGCGTTAAACAAAGATTTAGAAAATTCTGATTATTACATTAATCATAACATTAGAGAATTTAATTATCGAACAAAAATTACAACTTTATTAGGTACAAAATATTACATTGCAGGTAATGATAACAATTCTATTCCTTATGGATATAGTTTAATAAATAAATATAAAGGAACGTCTAAAATATATCAAAATAAATATGCTTTACCTTTTGCAGTGTTATATGATAATTATATAAGTGAAGATGATTATAATAAACTTTCACCACTTGAAAAAGAAAATGCTCTACTAAAATCTGTTGTTTTACCTTCTAAAAATTCTAAAATATCATATAAAGAAGGACAGAACTTTAATAATAATATTAAAGAAGTAAACTATAAACTAGAAGATTCTAAACACATTTTTACTGAAAATAACAAAATTGAAGTAAAATCTAATCAAAACAACAGCTTCCAATTAAAAATAGGCGAAGTTATAAATAGTGAGATTTATATAGCATTTAAAAATATAGAATTTAAATCTTTTACTAAGCAAGAAAAAATTGATAAGGAAATAACTGAAACCACCACAAAGAAACAAATAAAAGATATTAAAAAGAAATATAAATGGTACAGACCAAGTAATGACTACCGGTTAACTGTATATTTTGCTAACACAAGTCGCTTTAAAGCTATTAATGATTACTATAATAGCCCATATTATATGGAAACAAAAGATATAGTTCTTAATTTGGGATACTATGATAAAGCATCAGGCACTATTACAATTAGCTTGTCTAATTTAGGCAATTACAACTATGATTCTATTAAAGTATATGCTGTTTCAATGGATGATTACGAGAATGATATAAATAATTTAAGAAAATCTAATTTTAAACTCCAAGATTATGGCAATGGTTATTTAAATGGTACAGTCGATTGTGAGGAAAATGGTGTGTTACAATTTTCTACCCTTTACACTAAAGGCTGGAAAGTTTATGTAGATGATAAGGAAGTAAAAAACTTCAAAGCAAATAAATATTTCTTAGGTATAAATATTACTAAAGGAAAACATACCATTTCTCTAAAATATCATAATCCCTATCTAACAAGTGGAGCTATTATGTCTATAATTGGTATTATATCTCTAGTTATTTTAACTAAAAGAAATAAAAAAAATAGTTCTTTATATACGCAAAAAATAATCATTAGTAGGGGGAATCGATAATGATTTTAAAAAAAGGAACTATACTACAAAATGCCAATGGTAACAATTGTGTTGATATTAGAAGAGATACACATGTAGGAGCTTGGGGACAAACTCAAAAAATGGAATTTGAGCCACCTATTCGTATGCAAGGTGGAATGATTCAATGTTATGAAATTGGTGCTTTTTCTTATATTAACGATAATACTTACATTAGAGCAGTAAAATCAATAGGCCGTTTTTGCGCTATTGGACCTAACGTTATGATTGGTATGCCAGAGCATTCAGTAAATTCTATTTCACCACATATAATATTTCCCAATTATGATTGCAATTGGGCTAATCCTTTCTGCAATTATGCAAGAAATAACAGAATGATTGATATAATCAGAAAAAAACAGACACAAGAACTAAGTTCAAAAAATATGATTATAATTGGAAATGATGTTTGGATAGGCGGGAATGCAACAATTCTTAGAGGAGTCACCATAGGCGATGGTGCAATAATTGCTGCAGGTGCCGTAGTTACAAAAGATGTGCCTCCATACGCCATTGTCGGTGGTATACCTGCTAAAATAATTAAATATCGTTTTGACCAAGAAATAATTAATAAGTTATTAGAACTCAAATGGTGGGAATTTGGGCCTGACATATTAAAGGGTTGTGACATAACATCACTATCATCTTTAGAAACAATAGAAAAACGAATAAAAGAAGGCTTTTCAAAATACCAACCTACAAAAATTAGCGTAGATTTTAGTAAAAATGAAATTATTAACAATATTTAGTTTATTTAGCTTTTTAAATAATATTATAAAAAAATTAAAATCAATAAAAATAAAAAAATTTTAGAATTATCTTTATATTCACTCTAAAATATATTACCATAAGCGAGACACTTATATAAGTGCTTGCACAAAATGTTTAGCACCTTCTTGTATTTAACAAGATGGTGTTTTTTTAATACCCAAACCCCCTTTAAATAGATATTTTTGCCATATCTCGACTTTATTAATTCCTATTATAAATTTCGAGGTATTAATAAAGAATATAAAATTACCAATATATCTTTACAACATAATATAATATCAGATCAAGATAAAATAAAGTGGTATTATGCCGATATTTTAGTAACCATGGAAGATGGTGAAATAGTAATACTAGAAGCATATACTGATTTTGGTAAAAGAGAATATGCTAAAAGTTATAGTTATGCTTGTCGCACTTATTCTAACCAAATTAAAAGAGAGCATAGAGATTATGAAAATAATAAAAGTAACATGTCTTAACATTATGACTGGTAATTATAAAAGATGTAATAATGAAATTCTAAATGATTATATTGAAAAAAATGCTATAAACTAATACTTTAATAAACAAAAATGGTATTGAAATGGTTTTAATAAGACTTGATTTATGCTATAAGGTGAACTATAATTTAAAAGAAGAGAGATTTATAAGATGGAATAAGATAATAAATGCGAAAAGCTTTGAAGAAATGGCTAGCATTGGAAAGGGTGACGAAATAATGGAAGAATCAATTGAATATTTAAAAAGGTATTGCAACAGTGATTTAAATCATGGAATTAAGGATATTATCTTAGAAAAAGAATTAGAAGCAACAGAAAAAACCGAAAAAGAGACATTACTTAAGACAGCAAAGAGAATGCTCAAAAAAGGGATTAAAATAACTTTAATTAAAGAAATTACAGGATTATCAAAAACCGAAATCAATAAACTAAAAAGCGAAGTATAGATATAATTGTTCTATGCTTTTTAATTACTCTAAATTTTAAAAATACTCTAAAATACTTTTCTAACCCCTAATAATTTGATAAAATATAATTAGGGTGATAACAAAATGAAAAGATTTTTTACAAATATTAAAAAATACTTTCGCTATGCTGTCCGCTCTGCTAAAGCGGAATTAAAAAGTGAAGTAACTGATTCTTACTTAAACTGGTTATGGTGGATAATTGAACCATTATGTTTTATGTTAATTTACACTTTTGTTTTTGGTGTAATCTTTAAATCTAAAGAAGAACACTTTGCCGTATTTGTTTTTTGTGGCTTAACAGCTTGGGAATTTTTTAATCGTATGATTACGGGAAGTGTTAAATTAATTCTTAAAAATAGAGGCTTAGTAACCAAAGTGTATATTCCAAAATATATACTATTACTATCTAAATCATTCACATACTTATTTAAATTAATGATATCCTTCGCTTTAACATTTATTCTTATGTTTTTTATGAAAGTTCCTTTTACCATTAATATTTTATATGCTATTCCAATTTTGATTGTATTATACGTATTAAGTTTTGGTATAGGTTTGATTTTAATGCATTTTGGTGTATTCCTAGATGACTTATCCAATTTAACTACTCTTGTTTTAAAACTGGTTTTTTACTTATCAGGCGTATTTTATGATATCAAAACTCGTTTAAATAGTAGTCTTGGCGTTATGCTTCTAAAGTTCAATCCTATAGCTTTCCTTATGAATGAATTCCGAAGAGTTATAATATATGTTAAGCTACCAAGTTTTAAAGGCTTAGGTCTTTGGTTCTTGATAGGGGTAATTTTGTGTATTATTGGAATCCACTTAATTCACAAAAATGAAAATAGTTATGCGAAGGTGATATAATGGCAAAAGAAAAAAGAAAAATAGCGGTAACAGTTAATGATTTACATATTAGTTATCGTGGTTTAAAGAAAACATCTATTAGAAATTCATGGCATCGTAAAAAGAAAAAAATTGAAATATTTGAAGCTTTAAAAGGCGTAAGTTTTGATATTGAAGAAGGAAAAATTCTTGGTATAATTGGAAAAAATGGAAGTGGTAAATCAACCATGCTAAGAGCGATTGCTGGAATTTTCTCACCAGATAAAGGCTCAATTGATTTACATGGTAATTCTATTTCTTTATTATCTATAGGAGTTGGTTTTAATAATAAATTAACAGGACGCGAAAATATTTATTTATCAGGTATGCTTTTAGGCTTTAGTGAAGAAGAAATAGCTAAAAAAGAAAAAGAAATTATAGACTTTGCCGATATAGGTAAGTTTATATATAAACCTGTTAAAACATACTCATCAGGCATGTATTCTAAACTAGCTTTTGCCATAACGGCTATATTAGAAACAGATATAATGCTTATCGATGAAGTTTTATCTGTAGGTGATGCCAAATTTAAAGAGAAAAGTTATAATAAAATGAAAGACCTCATTTCTGATGAACATCGTACAGTAATTATTGTTTCACATAGCCTAGGAACAATTAAAGAGTTATGCGATGAAGTTTTATGGCTTAATGATGGCGAAGTTAAAATGCAAGGAAATGCGGATGAAGTAATTGCCAAATACGACGAATTCATGAACGTTCAAGGATAATATGACTATTTTATTATATTTATTTAATTTTCATTTAAAAATAATTTACTTTTTTATTAAACTATTCACTACTAAAAAAAATCGAGTTTTCTTTCTTAGTAGGCAAACTAATGCGCCATCTCTTAATTATACTTTATTAATCGAATATTTTAAGAA
Organism: uncultured Mycoplasmatota bacterium; assembly: GCA_948470005.1. The sequence continues at coordinate 8,578 of CAOKNI010000008.1, read as the reverse complement.
ATATGACTCTAAAGTAGAGATAAAAGTTAGCTGTAAAAAAGTATCAAGCAACTTAAATAAAGTTTTGCATAGCAAAAAAAATTCTAAAATTATCTTTACGATTTTTAAAGAATTAAAAGATTGTTTAAAATATTATTTTCTGTTATATAAGCAAATGTACTATCTATCTACATCGAAAGTTGTTATAACGGATGGATATAATATTTTAATAAGTGTATTGCATCATAAAAAAAATACCATAATAATTCAAATGTGGCATGCTTTAGCTGCTATCAAACAGTTTGGTTGTGAGACAATTGGTAAAAAAGATGGTATGAGTGCTAAAGTAGCAAAAATTTTAAAAATACATCAGAATTATGATTATATTTTATCTGGCTCTGAGGCAATGATTGAGCCATTTAGTAAAGCTTTTAATACTCCTCAATATAAAATATTACCGATTGGTACACCATATATAGATTATTTACTCAACAAGAAAATTAATAAAAAAGAGCTATTTAAAAATTTTAATCTTGATAAAAATAAGAAAATAATTTTATATTCTCCAACATTCCGCAAAAACGGCCGCAGTAGGACCTCTGAAGTAATACAAGCTTTAAAAGATAGATATAATCTTATAGTTACATTGCATCCGCTTGAAAAAGCAAAATCAAATGAGTATGCAACAGAAGTTCTACTAAATCCTAATATTGATTATGCTGATTTATTAAAGCTAGCTGATTATGTTATTACGGATTACTCGGCATTAATGATTGAAGCGGCCATTGTAAAAACAAAAATTTTATTATATGTTTATGATTATGAAGAATATGATGTTGAAAATGGTTTAAATATTAATTTATTTACAGAATTACCTATGGTTACCTCTAAAGATTTAAAAGATATTGTATCGATAATTGATTCGGACATATATGATTTTGAAAGTTTTACTAAGTTTCGTGAAAAATATGTTACTAATTTAACTAAAGATAGTACCAAAAAAATATATGATTTAATAGAAGGTGAATTATATGCTAAAAAAAATTAGAAAAATACTTGTTGATATTTGCAAAAAAAATGTTACTATCCGTAAATTTGCTCGAGCCCTAAAAATATCTAGTGAAAAAAGAATTTATAACAAATATTATAAAAAATATGAAGTAGATGATAAAACTATTTTATTTGAGACTTTTGGTGGTCGAAACTATGGCTGTAGTCCTAAAGCAATTTATGAGACTATGATTAAAATGCCCGAATTTAAAGATTATAAATTTATCTGGGCTTTTAAAGACCCCGCCGCACATCAAGTTAAGCCAACTAAAAATCTTCACATTATAAAATCTCAAAGTAGCGAATATTATAAATATTTATCTATAGCTAAATATTGGATTGTAAACTCTATAATTGGCGAAGAAATAAAGAAAAAAGATAATCAAGTATATGTTCAATGTTGGCATGGCACTCCTCTAAAAAGGCTTAGATACGACATTCTAGTAAATGGCTCCTCTCTAAATACTGTCGCTGAAATAAGAAAGAGAAATGATATTGATGCTGCACGGTTTGATTATTTTTTATCACCATCCGCCTATTGTACAAAAGTCTTTACTTCGGCTTTTAATTTAAAAGCTTTGGGCAAAGAGCATATTATGATTGAAGAAGGATATCCCCGAAACGATTCTCTTTTTAATCGTAAAGATAGTGAAATAAATGATATTAAAAAGAGGCTTGGAATACCATTTAATAAGAAAGTAATTTTCTATTTACCAACATTCAGAGATAACCAACATACTTCTGGCGTAGGATACACATACAATATTGCTATTGATTTTAAAAGATTGCAAGAAAAATTTGCTGATAAGTATATCATTCTTTTTAGTCCACATTATTTTGTTGCTAAAGAGATTGATTTAAGTGCCTATGAAGGCTTTGTTTATAATGTTGCTCACCATGATGACATTAACGAATTATATTTAGTAAGTGATATAATTATGACAGACTATTCAAGTGTTTTCTTTGATTTTGCTAATTTAAAAAAGCCTATGCTATTTTATATGTATGACTTAGATGACTATAAAAATAACCTTCGTGACTTTTATATATCTTTGAGTGAATTACCAGGACCCATCGCCAAAACAGAGGAAGAACTTGAAAATAATTTATTAAATATTGATAAGTTATCTAAAAAGTATACTAAAGTTTATCAAAATTTTAATAAAAAATTTAACTATTTAGATGATGGCAATGCCAGTATAAGAGTTATAAGAAAAATATTTAAGGAGTGATAATTAATGAAAAAAATTATAACATATGGTACATTTGACCTTTTAACACCAGGGCATATAGCTTTACTTAAATTTGCTAAAAGCCTAGGAGACTATTTAATCGTTGGTATTTCTACGGATGAATTTAATGCTATAAAACATAAACATTCATATTTAAACTATGAAGAGCGAAAAATAATCATGGAAGCTATTAAATATGTTGACGAAGTAATACCAGAAGAAAACTGGGAGCAAAAAGTAGACGATATTAAAAAATATGATGCTAAAGTTCTAGTTATGGGAAGCGACTGGGAGGGCAGTGATAAATTTACTTATTTAGAAGAATATTGTGATGTTGTCTTTTTTAAAAGAGTAAGTGATTATTCTTCCACAAACTATCGCAATTTTGTCGCAGCTCATAAAGACGAGGAGTAATAAATAATAAAAAAGTGTGTCGAAGTTATTGACCACTTTTTCTTTATTACCACTTTTTTCTATTATACTTTTTTCTTTCATGATTTTAAGATACATTCTATGAATGTCAAAATTAGATAGTTCTTTGGATGTAGCATAGCCATTATTCAATTTCATAATTGATTCAATAACTTCAATATTGCTTTTATCTTTAAATTCTTTTAATGTAATTTTTACCATAATTCACCTCGTTGACAAAAATAATGGATTTATAGCATCAATCATGGATGTCAAGAAAGATAATATACTATTTCGATACGTATTATAATTATTTAAGTAATTAAAATTTTATAAAACTAAGTAATCACTAAAATGAATACAAATCAAAAAAGGGCCAAAAGCCCCTTCAAAAGTTTTAAAAAAGTATAATAAATGAACTTCTAATGCTCAATTAAATTTTTCAATTCTAAATAATTTTATTCCACAGTAACTGACTTTGCTAAGTTTCTTGGCTTATCTACATCTAAACCTTTTTCCTTAGAAACATAATAAGCAAGTAATTGCAAAGGAACAATCGCAAGAATTGGCGATAATATTGGATTACTTTCTGGAATGTTTATTATATTCATACCTTTACCATGGATAGCCTCATTTGTTACTAAAATAACATTCGCTCCTCTAGTTATCACTTCTTCTAAGTTACTAAGTGTTTTTGAATATAAATTACTATCTGTAATAATACCCACTACATAAGAGCCTTTTTCAATTAAAGCAATAGGCCCGTGCTTAAGTTCACCAGCCGGATAAGCTTCGCTATGAATATAGGCAATTTCTTTAAGTTTTAAAGAGCCTTCAAGCGCTGTATTATAATCGTTTCCGCGCCCAATATAAAACATATTTTTTTCTTTACTTAATTTTTGAGCAATTTCCTTAATTTGATTTTCCATGCTTAAAATATCATTTATCTTATTCGGAAATTCTAACAATTCTTTTTTTAATTCCCATAATATTTTATCATCACTAGTATTCATTATTTCTGCTAAATAAATGGCAAGAGTTACAATAATAGCTACCTGTGATACATAAGCTTTGGTAGATGCCACTGCGATTTCAGGGCCTGCATGAGTGAATATTACATGCTCTGCTTCTCTAGTGATAGAAGAGCCTATTACATTAGTGATAGCAATAGTCTTGGCCTTTTTTTCCTTAGCAAGCTTGAGCGCTGCAATTGTATCGGCTGTTTCGCCTGATTGGCTTATAAATATACATAAGGTATTTGCATCTACTAAAGGATTACCATATCTAAATTCACTTGCTGCCATAACATGTGTTGCTATTTTACATAAGTTTTCTACTGCCACTTTTCCAACTTTCCCAGCATGCATAGCTGTTCCGCAAGCAACAATATAAATTTTATTAATATTATCTAAATATTCTTTTTTAATATCTAAATCTATAAAACTACATTTACTTTGTAAACTAATCCGACCTGCTAAAGTTTCTTTTATCGCATTTGGCTGCTCATGAATCTCCTTTAGCATATAATCTGCATATCCCTGTTTATCGACTGCATTTTTATCCCAATCAATAATATGTTTTTTCTTTTTAATTTCTTTAAGTTCAAAATTATAAAAATTTATACTATTAGCTTCTATAACCGCAATATCTCCGTCATCCATAAAGTAAACATCTTGGGTATAATCAAGTATCGCTGGGACATCTGATGCTAAGAAGTTTTCTTGCACTCCTTCCCCTATAACTAAAGGACTATTCATTTTTGCCGCTAAAATATAATTCGATTTTACACTCATAACCAAAATAGCAAAGCTTCCCTTTAACGCTTTAATACTCTTCGCTAAAGAAGTTAAAACATCATTTGTCTCTTTATAATAATAATGCATTAAATTAGGAATGACTTCACTATCCGTATCCGAATCAAAATGATATCCTTTACTAACTAAAAAGTCTTTAAGTTCTAAATAATTTTCAATTATCCCATTATGTACAACTGCGAATTCTTCACTATTATCCATATGAGGATGGGCATTTCTTTTGCTAGGAGCACCATGTGTAGCCCACCTTGTATGAGCAATACCCATCGTGCTTTTTATATTTATTTGATTATTTTCTAATATGTTTTTAACTCTTCCTTTTTCTTTAAAAACTTTAATAGCATTGTTATCCATTAAAGCGATACCTGCTGAGTCATAACCTCTATATTCTAAAGAAGTAAGCCCATTAATTAAAATAGGAGCAGCATCATTTTTACCAATGTATCCTACAATTCCACACATATTTTTTACCTCCTACTAAAAAAATAGTACTATAAAACTAAAAGTATGTCAATTTAACGTTTAAAATTTTTAAAATAAATGGTAAAATTAATATAGGTGAACATATGAAAACATTAGCAATTATCGTTGGTAAAATCATAACTTTTTTTGGCTTTATTCTTCATCGTGGAAGTTCTCTTCCTGGAAAAGTAGCTTTAAGTTTAGACAAAAATTTAATGAAAAAATTAAAGTATCCGCAAATAAAAATTGCGGTAACCGGCTCATCAGGAAAAGGTAGTACTTCAAAACTTATCGCTGGAGTTTTAAGAGATTTAGGTTATAAAGTCTGTTTTAATGATGCAGGTTCTAATCTTGCTTGGGGAATAACTTCTAGTTTTATTAAGTACTCTAATATCTTTGGCAAAGTAAAAGCTGATTATTTAGTAATTGAAATAGATGAACGTTATGCTAAAGAAATTTTTGCTGAAATAAATCCGGATTATATCGTTATAACTAATATCACCAAAGATCAACCTCCAAGACAGTTCAATGTCGACATTATTTATGAAGAATTAAAGGAAAGTATCACTCCTGATGCTAAGATTATCACAAATATGGATGACCCTTTTTTAAGAAAATTTGAAAAAGACTTACCAAATACCAATCTTTATTACAGTCTTGCTCAAAATAAATATAGTTATTTTCATCAAATATTTGAAAATTTAAACATATATCATTGCCCATATTGCCATGCTTTTTTAGAATATGATTATTACAATTTTGAAACATTAGGGAAATATCACTGTCCTGAATGCGAGTTTTTTTATCAAGAGCCTGATGTTATTGGCAGAAATCTTGACTTAGAGGCCAAAAACTTTGAAATAGAAGGCTTTAAAATTTCAATTGGCGGAAGTAAATTATATAATGCTTATAATACTATGGCCGCTTATACTACTTTGAAAAATTTAGGAATAGACCAAAAATTTTTAACTAAAAGTATTAATAAGTTAAATAAGTCAAGTATAGAAGAGTTTAGAAATAGTGCCATTATTTTTAAAGCTTTAAGTTGTAAAGCTGAAAATTCGACTACCTATAATAGTGCCATCTTTAATGTTTTAAATGATAATCGCCCTAAGGATATTATAATTGGCTGGAAAGAAATATCACGTCGCTATGACCACTTTGACATTTCTTGGTTGTATGATATTGAATTTGAGCTTTTAAATAATGCTTCACTAAATAAAGTTTATGCTTGTGGTATTGATAAGAAAAATATTAGAGCTAGGCTCATTTTAGCTGGTATTCCTGAAGATAAAATTATAATGGCAGATACCATTTCGGAAATAAAAGATATTGTTTTAAGCGATTCAGTAGAAATTGTTTATGGTATTTTAAACTTTGATTATGTTTTACCATTTACTAACACTTTTAAGGAGGATTCATCATGCAAATAACCATAGCCCATTTATTTCCCTATGAGCTAAACCTCTATGGTGAAAACGGAAATATTAAAGCTCTAAAATATGCTTTAGAAAAAAAAGATATTAAAGTTAATATTATTAATATTAATCATGAGAAAGATTTAGACTTTTTAAAATATGATTTTCTTTATATTGGAAGTGGTCGTAAAAAAGAATTAGAATTAGTAAAAAGTTACCTTGCTCCCTTTAAAGATGAAATCTTAAATTACATTAAAAAAGATAAAATATTTTTAGTAACAGGAAATGCGATAAGTATTTTTGCGTATTTAGGATTATACACTATTGAAGAGAAAGAAGAACGAATTGTAAGTGATGTAAAAGCTACTTGCTCATTATGTCAAGATTACATTAAAGGATTTCAAAACACAGAATATTTAATTAAATCAACAGATAAACTATTATTTAATATGGAGCAAGGTATAGGTAATGACGGGACTTTTATGGAAGGGTACAATAAAAATAATTTTTTTGCCACAACTATTATTGGACCTATCTTAGCACGTAATCCTAAACTGTTAGATTATTTTATAAATCTTTTAATAGAAAGTAAGGAGAGCTAAACATGGAAAAAGTATTATATAGTAAAGGCATTTTTGAATTAGTAGAAACAGAAGAGGAGTTTATTATTGATAGTACAACTAAAACTATTAAACGTTTAATAACGAGACGCCCACCTGGAATTAGAGCTATAATTATTAATAAAATAACCAAGGAGATTTTACTATCTAGGGAGTTTCGCTATGAATTAAATTCATGGGATTATCGTCTTCCTGGTGGAAAAGTGTTTGATAGTATTGAAGATTTTCATGATTCTTTAAAAAAAGACAATATTGATAACTATGCTTCAAAAACCGTAATTAAAGAAGTATTAGAAGAAGTAGGACTTGATATTAAAAATCCTCGTTTAATTAAAAAGTCTCCAGCTGGTTCTTCAATCGTTTGGGACCTATATTATTATGAAGTAACAGATTACGCCAAAAATAAAACCGGACCCAAATTAGAAGAAAACGAAATAATAAATGGCTATAATTGGTATTCTTTTAAAGAGATATTAGAATTATGCCGTGAAAATAAAATTCATGAAGACCGTACAGTCGGCGTTCTTTTAACATACATATTAAATTTTTCTTAATACATAATACTTAATAAAAAGGAGACTTAAAATGGAAAATCGAAAAAACAAAATAATTAAATTTAAATTTCTAAAAAGCCTTCTTCTTTATTCAGGTTTATTTGCTATTTTAGCATTAATTTTAATAACTATATTTAACTTTCAAAATAAAGATTTACTATGGAAATCTGACGGTTTAAATCAACATATTATTACTTTGCAATACTTTAAAAATATTTTAACTACTTTTCTAGGCGAATTATCTGCCTTCACATGGAATTTAAATTTAGGAATAGATATGTTTAGTAATCTTGCTTACTACATAATTGGTGATATTTTTTCTTATTTTGTTATTTTCTTCCCCGATAGTTTTATCGTAAACTTTTATAGTATTATTATTTTAGTGCGTATTTATTTTGTTGGTTTTGCCTTTTTGTGCTTTGCTAAATATAAAAAGTTGAATATTACTTCATCTTGTATCGGATCACTCCTTTATACATTTAGTTATTATGTTCTTTATGCCAGCCCTCGTCATCCGTATTTTACTAATGCATTAATTTTATTTCCATTTTTATTAATTGGCATTGAAAAAGTAATTAAAGAAGACAAATATTTATTTTATACATTAGTATTAGCTTTTACTTTTATTTCCAGTTTTTATTTTGTTTATATGATGTCTCTTATTATCGCTATTTATGGTATTATTCTTGCTTTAGTAAACTATAAAAAAGAAGGAGTAAAAAAAATTTTTTTAATCTTATCTAAAACCTTTTTATATAGTTTAATCGGCATTATGATATCGGGCATAATTTTATTACCAGCGTTAAATGGCTTTATCACATCAGAAAGAACCACCATCGCCACTATAAAACCTTATAATTTAGAATATTATAGGAACATATTAATAAACCTTTTAAGTTTCCGCAGTAATGGATATTGGCTTTGCTGGGGAACAAGTTCCATTATTCTCTTAACTGTACCTGTATTTATTCGGAAGCGCAAAGAAGATGCTAGTACCTGTCAAGTACTCACTAAATAAAAAGATAAATTAATTTAAAT
>CAOKNI010000007.1 GCA_948470005.1 uncultured Mycoplasmatota bacterium | reverse complement strand
TTTTAGTTATTTGCTTCCTTTTTCCATTTACCTTTCCTGCTTCAAAACAATATTGGTATACATTTCCACGTTTTCTAATATTGATCACCTTATCATCTTCCTTTCATTTAATCATTATAATTTTACAACATTTAAAAAAGTATAAACATCTTCGTCTATACTTTTTTAGTTAGTTATTAAATTATTTTCTTCATTAACTTGTTTTTGCAATAATTCTAAATCTCTAATATTCTTATTATCTTTCAATACCTTCATTTGTCTTCTTGCAGAATTATTAAGTTTTACTAATCTTTCACTTTGTGGTATTTTTTCTTCAATTAATTCTGCATTTGTATTTTGTAAGTTATTTAATATTACTAAATGAAGTAAATCTGTATAATCTCTTATATTTCCATTTTTAGCAAGTTCTGGATTTTTATCTCTCCATTGTTTCGCTGTCATACCAAATAATGCAACATTTAAAACATCGGCTTCTTCAGCATACACGAATTTCTTTTGCTCTTCTGTAAGAGTTGGAACAATATAAGTTTTTACTGCATCAGTATGGACTACATAGTTTAATTTAGATAAAATTCTATTTGCCTGCCAATCTATTTTCTCTTGATATGCTTCATTTGTTTTTAGTCTTTCAAATTCTGTTATTAAATATAGTTTGAACTCTGGTGATAACCAACTTGCAAATTCAAAAGCAATATCTGGATGAGCAAAAGTTCCAATACTATATCTCCCACCTTTTGAAACTATTCCTATTGCATTAGTTCTTTTTATCCACTGTGTTGGTGACATTGCAAATGAGTTTTTTCCATACTCCGTTTTAATTTGGTCGAATTCGACCAAATTAAAATCTTGATTATGAATTTCTTCCCATAAACCAATATAATCAATAGTATTTATTCTTCTTAACCAGTTCTTTACCGTAAAAGACGGGTCACTAGAATTTTGATATTTAGCTAAATCAGTTAATGATATATAATTAACATTACCAACTCTTAATATTCCAACTTTATTTTCCTTAACAATTATTTCTGCTGTTACCAAATCTTTTTTCAATAATTTTCTCTCCTTTCTATTTTAGATTTTAAAAGGTGTCAACAAATTATTTCTTGTCCACACCTTTATTTTACAACAAATTCTCAATATTTTGTGGACAAGTTATAAAACTCGAACCAACTTAATAATTTTTGAATTCTTAATATTCCCTTATTTTATCTTACTTTCCACAGCAATTCTTATATTTCTTTCCCGAACCACAAGGACATGCATCATTGCGACCAATTTTATTAACTCTCTTCGGTGCTCTTTTTTCTTTTTCCTTGCCATCACTCGCTTTACCTTCTAAAGTTTGTTTCCGTTCTATATTTTGTCTTATTTCTGCATTAAGTAAGAATGTTGCAATTTGATTATCAATTCTTGTTAAAAATTCATCAAATAGTTCAAAGCCTTCCATTGTATAAGCTTGAATAGGATTTACTTGACCATATCCACGAAGACCAATACCTTCCTTTAAATGTTCCATAGCACTCATATGCTCTACCCAATTTGAATCAATAACTTTTAAAGTAATTGCTTTCTCAAAATCATCACTTACAGGAACATCTTTTATTTTATTCTCATAATCTTCTATCACTAAATTCGTAACAAACGTTACCGTTTCTTCATCACTTAAATCTTTAATATCTACAAACTTCAAATTGCTTGATTTCAAATAATTATTATTTACGTATTCTACAATTTCATCTTTATCAGATTCTGTAAGATAATTCTCTGGTGCTAAATGCTTTTCACATAAATCAGCAATAACATTTTTAAAAATATCTAATATTCTCTCATGAATAGAATCCATATCCAAAACTTCATTACGACGTTGATAAATAATTTCTCTTTGTTCATTTAATACATTATCATAATCAAGTAAGCTTTTACGTATATCGTAGTTATTTCCCTCAACTTTTTTCTGAGCTGACTCAATTGAACGCGTAAGAGTTTTACTTCTAATCGCTTGGTCATCAACTCCCAAATTTTGAAGCATTACTTTAATTCTATCTGTCCCAAAGCGACGCATTAAATCATCTTCAAAAGAGACAAAAAACTGACTCATACCAGGGTCCCCTTGACGTCCAGAACGTCCTCGAAGCTGATTATCAATACGACGAGACTCATGTCTTTCTGTACCAATTACGCACAAACCACCTAGTTCTAATACTCCTTCACCAAGTTTAATATCGGTACCACGACCAGCCATATTTGTAGCTAGTGTAATTGCCCCTTTCTCTCCGGCTTTGGCTATAATTTCTGCTTCACGAGCATGATTTTTAGCATTTAAAACTTCATGTTTAAGCCCAGCTTTTTTAAGTAAACTACTTAAATATTCATTAGCTTCTACACTTATTGTACCAATAAGAATTGGTCGACCTGTCTTATTAATCTCTTTAACAGTATTAACAATTGCCTTATATTTAGCCGCACTGGTCGCATAAACCAAATCCGCCAAATCTTCTCTAATAACTGGTTTATTAGTAGGTATTTGAATAACGTACATGTTATAAATATTTCTAAATTCCTCTTCTTCGGTTTTAGCAGTACCAGTCATACCAGAAAGTTTATTATACATTCTAAATAAGTTTTGGAATGTAATCGTTGCCATTGTTTTAGTCTCAGTATTAATAGTAACGCCTTCTTTAGCTTCAATCGCTTGATGCAATCCTTCACTAAACTGACGTCCTTCCATTAAGCGGCCTGTAAACTGGTCTACAATAATAACTTCATCATTTTGTACTACATAATCAACATCTTTTTTAAAACCATAATTAGCTTTCAAAGCTTGATTTAAATGATGAACTAAAGCTGTATTATCTAAATCATATAAATTTTTTAAGTGAAAATGACTTTCAATTTTTTTGCTTCCCTCTTCAGTTAAAGAAACACTTTTGGTTTTTGCATCAACCACATAATCATCATTTTCTTTTAATTTCTTTACCGCTCTATCTGCATCAATATATAAATTATTAGAATTAAAGCTTCCACCAGAAATAATAAGTGGAGTTCTTGCCTCATCTATTAATATTGAATCCACCTCATCAACAATACAAAAATTAAGGGGCCTTTGCACTCTATCTTGAGCTTCTACGACCATATTATCTCTTAAATAATCAAAACCAATTTCATTATTTGTGGAATAAAGAATATCTGCATTATAAGCTTCTTGTTTTTCTCTTGGTGACAACTCCCGCATATTAAGGCCAACACTAAGCCCTAAGAAACGATAAATATTTCCCATCCATTCAGAGTCACGTTTAGCAAGGAATTCATTAACTGTTACAATATGCACACCCTTACCTGTTAAAGCATTAAGATAAGCTGGCATTGTTTCGGTTAAAGTTTTACCTTCACCAGTTTTAAGCTCAGCAATATTACCAAAGTGAATAGCAAGACCGCCTAATATTTGGACATAATATGGCTTTTCACCAATAACTCGATATGCTGCCTCCCGCGCTACTGCAAAAGCTGGCACAATTAAATCATCAAGTGTTTTACCCTGCTCTAATTCGCTTCTAAACTCTACTGTTTTATGAGCAAGTTCTTCATCCGATAGTTTTGACATTTCTTCATCTAAACTAACAATTTGATTAGCATACCCCTCAAATCTTTTTAATTCTTTATATTCGGTATCAAATAATTTACGTAATAATCCCATATGTTTTCACCTTCCATAAATAAGATTATACCATAACTCTAAATTAATTCCAATTAAATTATCAAAAGAGTCTTAACAAACTTTCTTTTTTCTTAAGTACCTTACACTCACCAAACCAAGTATTCCTATAATAGACACTACTACCCCATATTTTATATCAGGATTAACATACCTAAGCTCTACAATGTGTTCTCCTGGCGTAATAGAAATTCCTAAAAAATATTTATTAGCCTTAAAAGTATCAACCTTCGCTCCATCCACATAAACCATCCAGCCTTTTTGATACATAGTTGCAAACTGTAACACTCCATCTAAAGAAAGATTAGCCTTTCCCTTTAAATACCATTACCATAATCTAGCACCTGAAAATTCGATTTTTGTAAATTAGTAACATCTTCTAAATAATCATCCATAACAACTGTATATACTTCAATTTCATCAAAAGTATAATAACCCGTTTTATTAAAACTTAATTTAATATTTCCCTTTATTTTATCATAATACCCCAAATTAACCAAGAAATCTGTCATATTCATATAATAAGCACTACTACTACCTGAATTATCTCGCGTAACTATGGTATTACCAAGTTGTAAAGTAAACTTATATCCATCATCCACTTGATACCACTTATATTTATGGAGAGTATTCTTAATCTCACCTAAAGTATAATCTTTTTTAATTTTATTTTCTATCATTTCTTCTTTAGAATAAGTATTATACCTTAAATTCTTAAACGAAACATAAACCTCTCCTGTAACAGAAGGTATCTCGATATTAAGGTAATTTTTAGAAGCTGATTTAATTTCTAATTCACCATCAAGACTCATAATTTTATTAACATCTTTTATTGTATAACTAATATTCTTAATATTAGAAAAATTTAAATCTTTTTTATAACTTAAATTATTTGGAATATCTCGTATTTCTAACGTAACTGCTTTTAAAAGACTACTTTCCTTTTCTAGTGCATTAAAGTTATCATAATCATAAGTATTTATATAAGAATCATAAAAAACTGCAAAAGGAAGAGCATATTTATTTTGATAGACTTTTGACTTTCCTTTATAATCAGTTTTAACATATCCATAAGGAATAGCTCTATTTTTATTCACAATTAAATATTTATTTCCAAGTATAGTATTAATTTTAGTTCGATAGTTAAACTCTCTAAAGCCTTGATTAGTATAATAATCAACGTTTTTTAAATCATAATTTAACCCACTATACACTTTTGGCGTAATTGAATAATAATGTCCTATAGCATTAAATTTTTCTGGTATCGAAACATTATTATATTTATAAGGATATTTACTAATTCGGTAAAAATCTCTATCATTTTTCTTAATATAATTTAAAGCTTTATTAAAATCACTTATACTTCCCATTGAAGTATTATAATTTTCTCTTAGTAGATCGTTCGTCACAAACTCTGATACATAATTTCTTTCAATATAAAGTGCATAAATTAAAGATTTCGTGCTAAAAACAACAATAATTAAAATCAAAATATTTCGCAACTGTATTTTGGGAAACCATTTTCTAAAACAATCTTCTTTTATTAAAATAAACCCCATTAATACCGCAGCAAAAAGCTGAAAAGAAGTAAAATATTTTATATTATTTTCTAAAAAGCTATTTAACCCTAAATAAAGAAGCACAAAAATAATTATATTTCTTACATCTTTAGCATCCAGTTTCTCACTACTATTTAAAAAAGTCATAGAAGCAAAAGCAAAAATAAATATTAACAAGAAAAGCCAGCGCATACTAGGATACTTAAAACCATTAAAGATGGAACTTATCTCGGGAATAAAAAGCGGTACAAACAAAACTAACATCGTTAAGAAAAGCGGATAATTCTCTTTTCTTCTTCGAAAAAAGGCTGGAATAGTTATCAAAATAATCGCAGACATCCCCCATCTCGGTCCGTTAACTGTTAACAAGTTACTAATAACACTTCGATAATAATCTAAAGTATAAGTATAAACACTACCAGCCAAGGACCTCTCCGAATTTACAAAACTAAAAAGTGTTGGTACTAAAAAGATACCCGCCAAAAAAATCCCAATAATACTATATAAAAGTGTTTTCCCTAAAACTTTAATAACCGTTTTTGTGCCTTCACTTTTATAATGATATATTGCCAAAATAACTCCATAAATACATATTCCTATCGAAATCATATAAGCAAAGTAAAAAGTAGATAAATAAGAAAGAAAAATTATAAATATATAAAACCCAAATTTATTTTCTAAAATAACTTTTTCAATCCCAATAAACGCAAGTGGCAATAAAATAAGTGCATTAATAAAGTATGGATGTCTTACACCCCAAAACAAAGTAAAAGTTGAAAAAGTATATAAAATCGCACCTATAACCGCAGGTAATTTACTTATATTTTTATATTTGGCATAACATAGAAAAGAAATACCCACAAAATAAATTCGCACTAACACAAGTATATTATATACATTCTCTATTGATTTTACAGGAACGAGTATTGCAAAATAAGAGAATATATCTCCAAAAATATAATAAGCATAATTGCTAAACATATCAAAGCCTAAATCAATATTCCACATAAAAAAGCTAATCTTACCCGTTCTGATAAAATTAACTAATAAAGACCGGAAACTTTCCAGCGTAATAATATGTTGCTTAAGACCATCTGACCCCCATATAAAACTTTTATTAAAGTCCTTAAAAATTGCCACTATAAAATATACAATAATTCCAAATACTATCGTATAAAATAAAATATCTTTTGCTAAAGGTGAATTAATAATTTGCTTTATTTTTTCTTTAAAGCCTCTTTCATTTTGAGAGTTTTTACCCCTTAAACAACCCCCCCCCGATTTTACTATTTAAACCAGGAACAAAGGCCAAATTTTTACCATTTTTTGCCATATTAATTCTCCTTATTACTAATTTAATTATATAATTCCATACTGAAAATAGCAACATTTATTCCCTGAAAAAAACTAATCGTTTAAATTAGTTTTAATCTCCAGAGCTATGCTAACTATTATACTACTTACTATTAAAAAAGTCGCATAAACTAGCATCATATTTAATATCGTACTCACACTTTCTTTTAAAAGTAAAGAAAAAACCGGATTAATAATTAATACATCACTAAAACTATTTGCCAAAAACCAGTATAAACCTAGCAATATCATTCCTGATGCCAAAACCGCCACATTAATTCTTTTTTTAAGTAATATTTTAATAATAGCACCTATATTAAGAGATACCAGTAATAAAATAACAAATATTACGGATAATATTGCTTTTATTGTTTCCATATTATTACTTAAACTCTTCAAAATATTTCTATTAATTAATATTTCATTTTGATAAATACTAAGTAAATTATTTTCAAGTTTCTCTATTGCCTCTTTATTATCACTATCCAAATAAATGCCATCTAATAATTCTTCTTCGGCCTTTTTAATATTTGCTTTTAAATCATTATCCCGAGTTTGCAAACTATCTTTATCATACACATAATCTATGACACTTTTAACATCATTACTAACCATTTCTAAATTTACAATATCTTCTATTTTTAAATCTAAGTTTGCAGACAGCAAATTATTCTGAAAATTCTCTACTATATTATTATAAACATTCTCTTGATAATTAATTTTTGTCATTTCCTTTGAGACAAAATCTTTATTTAAAAGCGTATTTAAAATAATCAAAATTAAACAAGCAAGCACTAAAAAAGTACATAATAAAAAATTAAGTATATGTGCTCCAGCATTACCTTTCATCAAACTGTGCCTCCTCTAACTTAGCATATAAAACAAATCTTTTAGTCGTATGTCCAATTGCATTTTTCGGATAACATGTATAAATCATTAATATCTCTTCATCCCGATTTATCGGAACTTTATCAATTTCAGTATATTTAATTATATCTGTTTTAAAAACTTTATACTTAAATAACCCATAAGAAGTCTTAACCGTAACTGTATCTTCTAATTTTACATCAGCTAAATTTCGAAGCATATTTTTATTATTATGCCCCATATAAAGAATAGCGCCACCTTCACCTGGGAAATAACTACCACTTGAATGTCCTACTCCTTTTTTTAATATCGCCATTGTATCACCAAAAAATACTGGCATATTAATATCTACACTTTTTATTTCAAGCGTTCCGTATTGCATTCCATAATAAGGATAATTTTTAAGAGTTTTATTGTCCAAATCTATTTTAATATTATCTAATATTTTATTATTAGTCTTAACCGAAATCAAATTAACTAAGGATACATATTTATTAATACTTTTGCCAAAGAGGATATATAAACTAGCAAAAAATATTAACATATAAATAAAAGCAACTACAAGATACTTCATAGTTGCCTTTAATATATTTTTAAGAGTTTTATTAAGCATGTTTTACTTTCTTAATTGCTATAACAGCTGCTATAGCTGTAAGTAAAACGCTAACAATAATCATCACATTAGTATCCCCAGTTTGTTTTAAATATGGACTAGCAAAAAATGCATCAACCATAACCCCATTTTGATAAATACTTAGAATTTTATCAGTATTATTATAAGTAAGTGTAACACCAGCTATATTTGCCGCTTCTTGAGCAATATTTAAAATTTGCTCTTTCGTCGCATCATCAAGTTTAGTTACATTACTAGTACCAGTTCTATCTAAAATAGTTACTATGCTTTCTAGTTTCGCAATTATTTTATTTTGGTCATTATCGCTAATCTCATTTTCATTTAAAAATCTTTCAATCTTTACAATGTCAGACGCTGATAATTTAACAACATCACCAGCCACAATATGAGTTCCACGAGCATAATCTAAGATTTTATTTTCCTTAGCATAAACCGTACTAGTTAAGCCACTAAATACCATAAGTGCCACTATAACTTGTATCATTTTTTTCACCATAATCCCTCCTCTTGGCACTCTATTATACATAAATATTTTAAATTGTCAAGTTTATCGCAAGAAAAAAGATAGCTTAAGCCACCTATTTCACATTAATAATACCGAAATCGCCATCTTTTCTTTTATAAATAACTGAAACACATTCTTCATCAATGTTTTTAAAAACAAAGAAATCATGATTTATAAGTTCCATTTGTAAAATTGCTTCTTCCTCATCCATTGGCTTAGTCGCAATATTCTTCCTTTTAACAACACTTTTCTTAGAATCTTCATCTTCTACCACAAAATCAGTACTAATATCCATTTTTACAACATTTTTATATTTGTTATTTAATTTTGTTTTATTTTTTCTTATTTGTCTTTCTAACTTATCAACAACCAAATCAGCCGCCGCATATAAATCATTGTGAGCCTCTTCTGCTCTAATTTGAAATTTACCCATTGGCATTGTTACTTCAATTCTTTGTTTCTCATTTTTAACTTTAATAAGAACATTAACACTAATATTTCTTTCATTATCAAAATATTTATCTAACTTACTAAGTTTTTCAGTTACATAATCTTTAATAGCTTTTGTAACTACAAGTTTTTCTCCTCTTATATTTAATTCCATATATATCACCTTACCTTTAATTAATTATAACATAAAGACATTAAAAAAACTACCAATTAAATAGTAGTTAATTCTTTTTCACAAACATCTACTGCTTGTAATCCTTTTGAAGTTTCAATAAGTTTAAATCCAACTATTGCTCCTTCCTTTAAAGTTTTGTAGCCTTCTTTAACAATGTTAGAATAATGAACGAAAATATCTTCTAAATCTTCATACTCGATAAATCCATAGCCTTTTTCATTGTTAAACCACTTAACTTTACCTTGCATTATCACACCTAGCCTTTCTACCTCGTATTAAAAATAACATACAAGCACCCCTGAACTCAATAAAAAGCGTTCGACAAATTTCGCACTATTTGGCCCTCTTTATTATTAAGCATTCCCAAGATAACATATTTAAATTTAAAAAGAAACAATATTGTTCTAAAACCTCCAATATAAGACTCAAAAGAGCTTAATTTATCTTTAAAATATATAAACATATAATTTGAAACTTAAAATCAGTTACTTAGAGCAAACAGTATTTAATTTCTAACCATCTTGCATTATACTGAAAAAGTAGCAAGGAAGTAAAAGTATGAAAGAGAAATTTATTACTAATGGAATTAGCTTTATTAATAAATATCAAGAATGTGATGAATTAAAAATTAAAAAACTTAAATATGGCTTAGAAGGTTTATACAGTCTTATTATTAAAACAACCGCAGTCATCATCATATCAGCTCTTTTACACACTTTAAAAGAAACTTGTTTCATAATATTATTTTATGCTGGTATTAGAACTTTTAGTTTTGGTATTCATGCTAAAAATAATATTGCGTGCTGGATAACTACCATAACAATATATAATATAATACCTCTACTTATTAAAAACATCCTAATACCAGAAAGTATAGGATATATAGTTTTAATAATAGGATTTATTTCTATGTTACTATGGTCTCCTGCAGACACTCCCAAAAGACCTATAATTAGAAAAAAACATCGCTTAAAATGCAAAATACTATCATTAACAGTTGTTTTAATATACACCATATTATATTCATTTAATAATATCGAGATAATTAATAACTCGCTTATATATGCCCTATTAGTCCAATGCATTTTAATAAATCCCCTTACTTATAAAATAACTAGAACAACATTTAATAATTATAAGTATTATAAAAAATCAAAGACGGTTTAAATAATAAAATATAGATTTAAACAAAAATAACATAAAAAGGAGGTACTAAAATGGAATTTTTGGCTAACTTATTAAGTGGAGCAGCAACATCAGCTTCTTCAAGCTTTACTTTATGGTATGCACTTGACGAACCTGAATGCCCAGAAGAATTAATATAACAAAAAACGTTTGTTAATCATTCAAACGTTTTTTTGTTGTTATTTTATTTACAAATAAATTATTAATAATTTTAACACTTATTTTTGCTTCATTATTACGGAACATTGAAAATAATCCTAAGCCACGTCTTTTACCTTTAGTTGAATAATTTTTCGTACCTAATAAATCTAAATTAATATCACCAGCAAAAGTATTTTCTATTTCTACACAAATATTTGCCTCATCATCAAAGATATTTATAACTAAAGCTTTCTCTTCACTATTTAAACAAGCTTCAATTGCATTATCTAAAGCTAACATTATTTTCTCTACAAACACATTATATCTTCTAGGCCTCAACACTGTAAAAATATCATATTTAATATCATTATTTATCTTAACATTTAAATCATCTAAATATGGATAAAGCTTTTGATATATTATTCCATTTAAGCCATAGGGAATAACTTTCATACTATCGGCAAAATCAATACTTTTATTAAATTGTAATATAAGGTCATCAATTAAAACATTTACTTTTTTACTACCAACTGATTTAACACTAGATAATTTAGCAGTTAAATTATGTTTAAAAATTCTATTATCATCATCTACTTTTACATAAAACTTATTATTCTCTCTTAATGTATTTAAATACTCTTTAATTTCCTTTGCATCCAATTTATATTTAAACAAAATAACACATGTAGCCATCGTTAAAATAGTAACTAATATCAATAATAAATTAATATCTAAATAATTAATATTTAATATCATAGTTATATCTATACAAACAATGAATGTCACTAAAACTACTAACAATAAATTAGTATATTCTATTTTGCCTATTTTCTCGTAAAGATTGCTAGTTTTACTTTTAATATATTTACACTTAGTTAGCAAAATCATACCAATTGCAATAATAGACGTAAAAATCATTGATATAAAATCAGAATTATATGTAAAAATACTAAAGTTACCATTAAAAATAGATATAATTAAAGAAATAAGTAATATCGCCAAAATATCAATAACTCCACCATAAAACCATATAATAACTACATAATAAAATAGCTTCTTTAAAGGCATAGGATGCACAATATAAAACAAAATAGGAAAATATATAAAGAAAAAAATAGATTTCAAAACTTTAATATCAAATTTATCTATTAGAACTACACTAATAGCACCAAAAAAGTATAATATTACAGCATATAAATTAATCTTTTTATTAGAATTAGTAAACTTATAATATAAATATACAAAGCCAAACGTAGAAAATAAACTTACAATAATCCAAACAATTAACTCTATCATTTGTCTACCTCATCCTTATACTTCTTAGATAACATATAGACTTTCTCGCCTGTATCCAAAATGAAATAACCATTTTTATAATCCTTTTTACTTATTCTAAGAGTATTTACAATACAAGATTTATGACATTGTTTAAATCTATAATCTAAAAGTGTTGCCATTTCTTTTAAACTAATCGATAAAGTATAAGTATTATTAATCTTTTTATCCGTTTTAATAATTAACTTTCTATCTTCTTTATAAATATATAAAATAGATTTATAATACAAACTAAGTTCTACATTATTTAGTTTATAAACAAACATCTTATTATCAAAATTAGTTTTTAAAATCTCTAATATATCTTTCTTAAATCTTTTATCAAACTCATGAAACTTTTCAATAAAATCAAATACCTTATAAACTGTTCTGTGAGCACTTTCAAACATTTTATCATGATTAGTAATAAAAATAATCTCACTTTCCCAATCTATATCTCTTATAAGTTTTGCAATACTAATACCACTTACTTTATTACCAAGTTCAATATCTAAAATATACACTTTTTTCGTATCAGTATTCCCAATTTCTTTTTTAAGCTCCGCATTAACTTTTGAAAAACTCACTATTTCTTTTTCTTCTTTTACAATTTCATTTAACAAATCTGTAATATGATTTATATCATTTACTTCATCATCAACCACGACAAAACGTACCACATTATCAACTCCATACCATATTGGTTTACTATAAGTAATTATAGTATATAATTCTCATAAAGTCAAAAAAAATATGACGTTAGACCCCATATTTTTTTACTTTTAGTAAACTTTCTGTAATATAATGCAAATAGTTTTCAAAATAGTATATATTTTTATTTTTAAGCTTTATAAATGGAATATTTTTATTCTTACCAAATAACACAATATCACTTTTGTCACCATCTAAAAATTGCATTAAAATTTTTGGAATATCTTTAAAATAATTTAAATCAATAAATAGCCCTTTATCCAAGTTAATAACCATATATGAATTATTTATTTCAATATAAATTGCCGCTTCATCTGGAAGTACATCTTTAATAGGTATCCATATCACTTTTAAAAAACCCAGTTCCAAAAATACACTTTCTAAAAAATATTTATCTCTAACGGTATAATAACTATTTAAAACTATATATACATCATCACCAAATAATTTTCCTTTAATTTTTTCTTTTTTTAAAACCTTAATAAATTCTTCCATAAATTTTGCTCTATCAATAATATTTCCCTGATAAAGTATATCTTTAAGTACAACTTCTATACTTTTATTATTATATATTATATTAAGTATATCTTCGACCAGAAAAAGTATAATCTTTTTCAAATTAAAATCCCACCTTTAAATTATTTATCTAATCTTATTATGTACTAAAAATTAAAATCTAACCCTTAAACAAAATCATTCCAAAATAAAACCCACTATAAAGTGAGTATTTATTTATGTTAAATCAGCTGCATCCATATTATAGAAGTCTAAAGGATTTAAAAGGGTTCCGTTATAATAAACTTCAAATAGCAAACTATATTTATTATTTGTTATTTTATTAGTACCACTTGTTCCCATAGCTTCTCCTTGTGAAATAACATCTCCCGGTTTAACATCAATTTTATCTAAACTATAATAAATAGTTCGAAGATTCGGATTATGTTCAACTTCAATTAAATTTCCTAAAACTTCATCCTCTTTAACATTTAAAATTGTCCCTGATAATACTGCGACCACATCAAAAGTTTTATCAGCTTTATACAAAACTCCGGTATTTTTCATATAAGTATTTTCATAATAAATTAAAGATTGCTCTTGTTTTTTAGCATCATCTTTAGCATCATAAAAATATTTATCAATACTTACACTTTCCCCTACAAATGGCTTTTCTATTCCTTTAGTCGCCGACCCATCCACATTAACAACCGGTGTAGAAACATTTTTTAGAATTCCCACTGAATATAAATAATCTGGATTATTTGTCATTAAAGTTGTAATTATACTAACTGTTCCAAATATTAATATTAATAATAACACATAAACAGTTGGTAAAACATAACCCCTTAATTTTCTTTGTTTCATATTATAACTCACCTTTCTACTATTAAGGTGAGCAACTTTTTTAAATTTATACTTTAAATATTAGTAATATTCGTATTTTTATAATAATGTTTTAATATTTCTTCTGCTTTATAACCTGCTCGTGCCATTCCTTGAGCTCCATACTGACTCATACCTACACCATGGCCAAACCCCCGTGTCGTAAGTTTCACTTCTTCCCCATTAATATCTATAGTAAAGTCTGTTGATTTTAAAGCAAGCTTATTAAATACTGAAATACCTGTAAACTTTTTATTATTAATTGTTATTTCACGTACATAACCCGTATTGCTTCTATTTAACTTAGTAATTTTTATCCCATTACTACAATCAATATCTAGTTTTAAACAAAAAGATTCCTTTGAAATTGTTCTATTTGAACTATAAGACTCATAATTTTTATCCCAAGAAGATTCAACACTAACTAAATAATCTTTATTCTCCCTAAAAACAGTTTTAGCATCTTCCGTAAATCCATTAGAAATTGCAAAATAATAAGCACTAATAACTTCGTTATTATAAGTGAGTACCTGACCTTTTGTTTCCTCTACTGCTTGCTTTACTCGGTTATAATAATAAGCAAAATCTTCACCCCAACGACTTTTCATATTTTCCATCGTTAAATAAACTTGGTCATTTATACTTGTACTAAGAATATAACCTTTTATACTTTTCATCTTATTAAGGGCATAGCTTCGAGCGGCAATTGCTTGAGCCTTTAATGCTTCCATACTAAATGAAGCTGGCATCTCACCTGCGACCACTCCTAAAACATATTCTTCTAAATCAATATAATAAGCATCGCTCTTATCATTATTATTACTTATTAACACTTGTTGTGACTTATTTTCTTTTTTCTCTTCTGTTTTAACAGGCAATTCTAATGAAACATTTTCTCCTTTATCTTGATAAGCTAGACTCGCATCAGTATCAGGTGTTGTTATTATCACTACTGGCACTAATAAAATTACAACAATTAGCAGTATCTTATTCATACGCCCTCCTATTACTCTAAATATATGAAGAGCATATTAAAAATATTTATGCAAAAAAATTAGTTTTTAGAAGATTTTCTTTCAACTATAAAAACTATTATATTAATATTTATAAGTTATATACTCGATTATCAGAATATATTCAAAAATAAAACTTATAACATTACAAAATTAACATTCTATCATAATTTGATTGCTAAAACTCCAAATAATAGATATAATAATAAATAGAATAAAAGAGGTATTTAATATGAAACAACTATTAAGAAATATGTATGTTAAAAATAAACGAGTAATACTCCGATGTGATTTTAACGTTCCTATCAAAAGTGGTAATGTTCTTGACGAAACCAAAATTATTAAAAGTCTTAAAACTATTAATTACCTTTTAAGCGAAAATTGTAAGATAATTATTTTAAGTCATTTAGGACGAGTTAAAAGTGCTGAGGACATGAATAATTATTCTTTAGAACCAGTTAAAGGTGTTTTAGAGCGTTTACTAAATAGACCGGTTAAATTTTCAAGGGATATTTTATCACCTGATACTAAAACCATCGCGGAAAATCTAGCATCGGGTGAAATATTACTACTTGAAAACACTCGTTTCCTAGATATTCCTAATAAATATGAGTCTACTCTTAATGATGAAGTTGCCCAAAAATTAGCAGACCTTGGTGAAATATTTGTTTTAGATGCCTTTGCTTCTGCTCACCGAGCTCACACTTCAGTTGTAGGTATCCCCAAGTTTTTACCTAACTGTCTTGGATTTTTAGTAGAGGAAGAACTTAACATGCTTGATAGCACTGTCAAAAACCCTACCCCACCTTTTACTGTTATAATGGGCGGAGCTAAAGTTGAAGACAAGATTACTATTATTAAAAGCT
The DNA here is from genome assembly GCA_948470005.1 of uncultured Mycoplasmatota bacterium. Next base: position 23,804 of record CAOKNI010000007.1, on the reverse strand, counting down.
TACTTCCAAAATGCGACCATCTTCTTGTGAGCGGTGGCATAGCTAACTCCTTTCTTTATGCCTTAGGTCTATCAGTAGGAAAATCCTTAAAAGTAGATAATAGCGCAACTATTAGGGAACTAAAAGAACTTATGCTTAAATATAAAACCAAATTTGCATTCCCTTTAGATGTTATTATTGAATCAACCTATAACAATAATCCCGAAGTAAAGAATACCAATAATATTGGAAGTGACGATATCATCAAAGATATTGGTGTTAAAACTATTACTAAATATACTGACATAATAAATAACAGTAAAACCATCTTTATAAATGGAACTATGGGCATTTATGAAGAAAAAGCTTATAAAAATGGCACTTTAGAAATATTTAATGCTCTTAAAAACAGCAATGCTAATGTTGTAATTGGCGGTGGTGATACTATATCCGCTTTAAACGCTTTAGGTTTTGCTAACACATTTAAAAACATCTCAAGTGGCGGTGGAGCAACTCTTGAATATTTAGCAAATGGTACACTACCTGGAATAGAAGCCATAAGTGAAGGTGATAATATTGAAATACTTAATTTGTAATTTAAAAGGCCACAAAACATATCCCGAAATGCTTGTATATAGAGAAGAAGTAAGAAAAATAAATTCTAAAAACATTGAACTAATACTTGCTCCTAGTAATATTTACCTATCACTATTTAAAAGAGAAAATAAAAGTTTATGCACCCAAAACATATCTTTATATAATAATGCTTTTATAACTGGTGACACAAGTATTGATAGTCTTCTAAGTCTTGATGTCAAATATACTCTTGTTGGTCACTATGAACGAAGAAATTATTATAATGAAACTGAGCAAGAAATCATAACTAAAATTAAAAATGCTCTAAAAAATAATCTAAAAGTTATTTATTGTATTGGTGAGACTAAAGAAGAACTAGCCCGAAGAGTGGAATATCAAGTGTTAGAAAAACAAATTGCTCGTGTTTTAAATAATTTCTCACCTACTGATTTTAAAAATATTATTATTGCCTATGAACCTATTTATATGCTTGAAAACACTACCGAACCAAACTATCAAAAAATAGCTGAAACAATTAATTTTTTAAAAAATTTAATAAACAACTATTATGAACAAAAAATTGATATTGTTTATGGTGGAAATATAACTCCTGATAATATTACCGAATTTACAAAAATCAAAAACCTTGATGGTATTATTATAGGAGAAGCATGTTTAAACCCTGAAAATATCGCTAAGATTATTGAAGTAATAAATAATTAGTTATTTACAAAAAGAAAATTTAGCACCCTCTTGTAATAAACAAGATGGTGTTTTTTAATACCAAACCCCTCTGAATAGTTAGCCTATCTGAAAATTATCAGAAGTATTATAACACTCGCAAAATTACAATTAGTAGTTCTAGTTTTTTCATTGCTACCACTACCTTTACAAAAAGCGACAAACAACCAATACTTTCTCGCGCACTAAATATAGCAAGGAAACTTTTAAAATGCAAGAAAAAAATTATTTCAAGTATACAAAAATAGATATTTCGGGCACCCATCGACAATACTTCGGATAATTCGAGTTTTAATAAAAGAAAATATACTATAATAATTTTTTTAGAAATATAAAACATCTTAATTCAAACATCTCCAAAAAGTATTTAATATAAAAATAATTTTTTAAATTTAACTTAATAATTAATGTTACCTTAACTCTAAAATAAACTACTAATTCCACCAAAAATAGCGTTCACTCTATTTAATTTGAACCTTTTTCATCTATTTTCGACATTCCTCGACATTATTTTACATCACTAGACAAAACATTTACTAGATATTGTCGTTTAACTGTGCTATAATGTTTTTGCGTGTAGTAAAATAGGAAACTAAATAAAAGGAGAAAGAAATGGAAAACATAACAAGAGTTTTAGTTCTAGATAACAATACCAATGTTACGACTAAAATCGAAAAACAATTTAGTAGTCACGCAGTAATCAAAGTAGTAAAAATAATTGATAATGGAAAAGAAGCTTTAAATTACATTAAAAATAAAGCCAACACTTTTGACATTATCGTAATGGATTTAATCCTTCCGGAAATCGATGGATTAACAATCCTTCAAAGTATGAAAGAAAACAATATTAAGAAAAAGGTAATTGTCATAACCAGTTACAAAAAAGAATATACTGTTAATATGACTAACAATTATGGAGTTAGCTATTATATGCTAAAACCTTTTAGTCTATTAGCCTTAGAAACTAGAATATTAGAAATATCAAATAATTCTCTTATAAAATCAAGTGAATTAGACGATGGCGAAAAAGTTGTTCATGTAGCCATAAGTAAATTATTACATCAATTAGGAATACCAAGTCATATTAAAGGTTATGTCTATATTAGAGAAAGCGTTTTTCTCTTCTACAAAAATAGCGATATATATGGTGGTATAACTAAAGAAATTTATCCCGAGGTAGCTATTCGTTTTTCAACCACCGCATCTCGTGTTGAAAGAGCGATTAGACATGCTATTGAAGTCAGTTGGACTCGTGGTGATTATGATTTAATGGAAGAAATATTTGGCAATAGCGTAGCCTTTGACCGTGCTAAGCCAACTAATTCGGAATTTATCGCTACTATCGCTGACCATTTACGTTTTGATAAAAAACTATTAAAAATATGAGGCTTTGGCCTTTTTATTTTTTTATTATAAATTGTATTTTTATTTATTTTATGATATTATCATATAAGGAAAAAGGTGAGTTTATGCGAAAAATATTAACTGTAGTTTTAGATGGATGGGGATATCGTGAAGAAGAATTTGGCAATGCTATTAAAATGGCGGACACCAAAAATTTTGACAATTTATGGGAAGAATATCCTCACACTACTTTATTTGCTTCGGAAGAATATGTAGGATTAAATCCTGGCGAATTTGGAAACTCTGAAATAGGTCATATGACTATTGGAGCGGGACGTAAAATATTCCAACACGGCCCTCAAATTACGGAATTTTTAAAATCAAATTTTACTGAAAATGCAACATTTGCTAACTTTTTAAAAGAAATCGAAAATAAAAATGTCCACATCATGGGCTTATATAGTGATGGTAAAGTTCATTCTAACTTAGAACATTTTTTAAACATGTATGACATTTTAAAGAAAAATAATGTTGGCAAAATTCATTTCCATTTAATCACTGATGGTCGTGATACCAAAGTGAATGCTGGCATCAATTTCATTAAAGATTTAGAAGAAAAAATTGCAAACGACCCTGATACTGATATTACAAGTCTATGCGGTAGATATTATGCTATGGACCGTGACACTAACTATGACCGTACTAAAACTTATTACGACTTAGTAACCAAAGGTATTGGTATTAAAGTTAAATCAGCAACAGATGGTATCCTATCTTTATATAAAAAGGATATTACTGACGAATTTTTATACCCAGAGATTATTAATCCTGAAAGCATTATTAAAGATGGCGATATCCTTTTATGGATGAATTATCGTAGTGACCGTGGCAAACAAATTATGAAAGCTTTTACTACTCCCGACTTTCAAGAATTCCCTTTAATGAATTTTAAAGACCTTAAAGTTTATAGTTTCTTTCCAATTGACGCGGATGTTCATACTACTACCTTTTTAAAAGATATTGAAGTAACTAATCCCCTAGGATTATACCTAAGCTCTTTAGGACTTACTCAAGCACGTGTAGCTGAAACAGAAAAATATGCTCATGTAACCTATTTCTTTGATGGAATGTATGAAGGAAAAGTTGACAAATGCGATAAAGTCCTAGTTCCATCACCTAAAGTTGAAACTTATGACAAACAGCCCGAAATGAGTGCTACCGAAGTAACTAAAAAAGCCATTAACGCAATGGAGCGAGACACTGATTTTATCTTTGTCAACTTTGCCAATCCTGATATGGTAGGCCATACTGGAAATTTCGAAGCAACAATGAAAGCTTTAACTACTGTTGATGTATGTTTACAACGTCTTTTTGAAATAGCTAAAGATAATTTCTATACTATGTTTATTCTAGCCGACCATGGAAACGCTGACATTATGCTTGACGAATTTAACAACCCAATTACCACTCATACCATCAGTAAAGTGCCATTTATTGTAACTGACAAAGCTATTGAACTTAAAAAAAGCGGCGACTTAACCAATGTTGCCCCAACTATTCTTGAATATATGGATATAGCTTTACCAGAAGAAATGTCTGACTCAGAATCTCTTCTAAAAGTTAGTAACTAACAAGTTATTAACTTTTTTATTTAAATAATCACCAAATACTTTACATACTTTTTGCTAGTATTGAAAAAGCAGGCAATTATTCAGATAAATATTAATAACCATGATATCTTTAATAAGAAAGAATTTATATATCGAAGTTTTATAATGGAAAGTAAGTATCATTTAAAAAGGGATGATACCATATCAATAATTGATATAAATGTAGGTTTATTAAGTGAAATAGATTATACTAATATCAAGGAAGGGAAAGATAGTTTAGAGTATTTACTATATATATTTGTAAAAAAGAAGGAAAGTGAGTTATCTAAACTATATAGTAGTGATAAAGTAATGAAGAAAGTAGAAGAAAAGATGAGTGTATTAAGTGAGGACTTTATAGATGGTTTATACTATGACTATGAAGAGTTTCACAAGAAAGTATTATCTGAAGTAGCTTATGCAGAGGGAATTAAAGAAGGTAAAATAGAAAATTCCAAAGAAATAGCTAAAAATTTACTAAAAATGAATATGGGCATTAGAGATATTATAAAGGCAACAGGCTTATCTGAAGAAGAAATCAGCAAAATAAAAGAAGAATTAGATACAATATAATAAAATCTAATTCTTTTTATCTCGATTAAGATACTTAGGACTATCTATTTTACCAAGTAAATAGTCATCAAAGATCTTATATTTTTTACAAAATCGAAACAAATGGTACTTTTTGTTTCTTTTTTTGATTTTAACCAAGTTAAAAATTAAAAATGATAATTGTCTTTTTGCATACAATATTATATAATTTAAATAGAAAAATTTAGAAAGAAGGAAATTATGAAAAAGACATTCAAAAACACTTTATTACTACTCTTTACTTTTCTATTTATTGTCTTACCAATAAATACCAAAGCCGCCGTAGTAACAAAGAAATTGACTCTTCAAGTTAAAGATGGAAGTGATATTACCAAAGCTTGGAACAATGCTACAAAAGAAGCCAAAAATGACACTAGTAGCACGATTTATGAAATAAGTATTCCTAAAGGAACTTATACTACAAGTGACCAATTAAAAATATGGGGTAATACTCACATTAAAATGAATGGTGCTACTATTACTAATAAAAGTGGTGCATACACTATGCTTCGCCTTGGTAATAAAAGCGATTATGATACTGCTAATAATGGTAAAGGGTTCCCTGGATATTCTGGTTATTCTAATATAACTATTGAAGGCGGAACATTTAACGGTGGAGGCCATGACCAAGCTTTAATGCGTTTTGGACATGCTTCTAATATTACTTTAAAAAATATGACATTTACAAATGTCGGCAATGCTCACTTTGTAGAATTCGGAGCAGTCAAAGATGTTTTAATTGATAATTGTAATTTTACAGATTTTAAAGGTGATTTTGCGAGTTCAACTAATATGGAAGCATTACAATTTGATGCCCTCGCTGGTAACCATTTCGGCTCATTCAATCCTGACAATGACGAAACACCATCAAAAAATATTACCATAAAAAACTCTAAATTCCAAAACTTACAACGTGGTTTAGGAACTCATACTGGTATAACTAATTCCTATTTTGAAAACTTCACTATAACTAACAACACATTTGAAAATATTACAGGCTATGCAATAATTGCGACTAACTATAAAAATGCTAATATAAGCAATAACACTATTAAGAATTGTGGTGCAGGTATAATGTTTAGAACTATGGAAAAAGACCATACTAACTTCTATACTTCAAAAACTCATAGTAACACTCATAAAACTTACATTGATATGAACTCTAAAATTACTAACAATACCATTACCATTACAAGTGGTTATAAAAAAGAGTATAAAAATAATTCTTATGGTATAGCTTTATATGGTGAAAACCTATCTAAAAAAACAGGTTCTGCTCCAGCTGGCGATTTTCGTGTAAGTGGTGTTACTATAAGTGGTAATACTATAACTATGAATACTAATGGATATGGTATTTGGCTAGAAGGCGCTATTAAAAATACTATATCTAAAAATAAAATAACTACCAAATTAACTAAATTTAAATCAGGTTCAACAGCTAAAAAGGAAGCAAGTAAAAAAGACCCATTAGATGGTATTAGATTATCATCAAGTGTTAGCAATAAAATAATCAGTAATACCATTACTAATAATACATCTTCTGCTAATGCTAAAATATCTGAAATCAATGGTATTACTTTAAATACTAAATCTAATTCTAACACTATTGAAAAAAACAATATCAAAACCTCAGGTAAAGATGGTATATTTATTGAGAAATCTAATTCCAATAAAATAAAATCTAATACAATTAATAGTCCTAAAAGACATGGCATTAATATTACTACTTCTAATGAAAATACAGTTAATTTAAATAAAATAACTTCACCAAAAGAATTTGGAATAAGACTAGTAAATGGAAATAAAAATATAATTGAAGAAAACACTATTTCAAAATCTAGTAAAGATGCAATTCATTTAGAAAAAACTAAAGGTAACAAAATATTATTTAATACTATTAGTGATATAACTACAAATAAAGATGCAATCTATTTAATTAGTAGTACATCTAATGTTATTGAAAAAAATATTATCACTAATATCAAAAGATATGGTGTTAATATTGATAAATCTAATTCTAATAAGATATATAAAAATACTATTAAAAACACTAAAAGCTTTGCTATCAGAGTTTTCTCTTCAAAATCTAATCTAATTGAAAAGAATACTTTAAGTGATATTAGTAACTCTGCAATTTACTTAGAAAAATCTAATTCTAATAAAATCTTAACAAATAAAATAACTAATATTAAAGTTGCTAAAGATGGTATTTATCTAATTAAGTCTAACTCTAACAAAATAGAAAAAAACACCATTAGTAAAACTAAAAGGCATGGCATCAATTTAGAAAATTCCGAGTCTAATACTCTTAAATCAAACACAATTAAAGATACCACTAACTTTGGCATTAGATTAGTATCCTCAAAAAAGAACAAATTAACTTCTAATACTCTAGCAAACAATGGTAGTGATGCTATCCATCTTGAAAAATCAAATGAAACAACTATAAATCAAAATAAAATTACCAAAGCTAAAAGAGATGGTATTAATATTACTAGTTCCAGCAAAATCATAATTGAAAAGAACACTATCACTAGTAGTAAAAGATATGGCATTAAAGCTAAGAAAAAGGAGATTAAAAAAGATACAGGTAACAAAATTTCTAAAAGCGGCTCTCGAGCTAGAAGTTGGAAAAAATAACAAAATAAAAATGTTAGTAAGCTATAACTTATTAACATTTTTTTATTCTTCTGTATCTTCTTCTTTTTTAAAAACATACTCTCCATTTATTGCACTATTCTCAGTACCTTTAACAAAATAAAATAAAGTTGCCCTACTTGTATCGGTTGTAGGTGTACCCGATATCGCATCTAATACGACACCGACAACATTTTCCGGTGTTTCATACCAATTTACCTGTTTATCTTTCATTATTTCTTCTACTGTATCTGCCCAAATATGTTTTGAAACTTGTGAATATTCTGTTTCTACGTCTCTATTATCATCATATCCTACCCATGTCACCATGAGAATATCCGGATTATAGCCTGCTATCCAATAATCACTATTTGTCGTTCCTGTTTTTATCGCATACTTACGTGACAACTGAGAAGCAATTATTAAAGCTGTAGGATTAGTATAATCTTTAAACTGAATATTAGAGCTACTAGTTAATAATTCATTTAATATATAAGTATAATTTATATTTAATACCAAATCTGTTTTATCTTTTTTTTCATATAAAACATTACCCTCGCTATCAAGAACTTTTCTAATTAAAGAAACATCTTTTTTGTATCCACCTGTTGCAAGGGTATTATAACCACGCGCGAGGTCTAAAACAGAAATTTCACCTGTACCCAAAGCAAGTGAAGGTACCTCTTCTAATTCCGCTTTAATACCCACTCTTTTTGCTGTATTAACTAACTTTTCTTCTCCCAAAAATATATTAGTTTTAACCGCATAAACATTATCCGAAACCGCTATCGCCTCAGCCATAGTAATTGGTTTATTAGCATATAATGAACCATAATTTTTGGGCGCATACAAATTACCATTACCGAGCGTAAAAGTTGTAAATTGACTATTAAAAGTTGATGATGAAGTCATTCCTTCTTCAAGTGCTCCATAATATAAAAAAGGTTTCATCGCTGAGCCTACCTGCCTTGAAGCTTGAGTTGCCCTATTATACTGACTTTTAGCATAATTAACTCCTCCTGATAGAGCTATTACTCCACCGGTTTTCGGGTTCACAAGGACACTAGCCGATTGTAAATCCTCCTTTTTCAAATTTTTAATAACATTTGCCTCTAAAATTTCCTGAGCATTTTTATCTAAATAAGTATATATTTTTATTCCACCATTTTGGATTAAATTATCTGGAATAGTTTTAATTTCTTTTAATTCATTAATAACTGCATCTTGATAATACATAAGCATATCTAAATTTTCTTCTGAAGACTTACCATATATTTCTATTTTTTCTTTAAAAAGATTATTGAATTCATTTTCTGTTATATATCCGTTTTGAACCATTGATTTCCCTACTATTTTAGCTCTCTCAATTGATAAATCATAATTTGCAACCGGATTATAATTTGCTGGACTATTAGGAATACCTACCAAAATTAACGACTCTTCAAGCGTCAAATCAATAGGTTCTTTATTAAAGTAATAGCGACTAGCATTTGCAATTCCAAAATTTCCTTGCCCATAATTAATTGTATTTAAATACCCTTCCAATATTTCATCTTTGGAATAATGCACTTCTAATTCTAAAGTTAAAAAGGCTTCTTCTATTTTTCGAGCCCAAGTTGAATCAAAATCTAAATAAATGTTTTTCACATATTGCTGCGAAATCGTTGAAGCTCCCTGCGTAATTTTTCCATTTTTTATATTTTGATACATAGCTTTAATAATTCTTAAATAATCAAAACCATGATGTTTATAAAAGTTTTTATCCTCAACACTTACAACCGCATTTAATAAATTAAAATTTATATCTTCTAAATTAGCCCATTTCCTAGTTTTAGATCCCTGATAGACAAGCTCATCTTTAGCATCATATATATAGTACTGACCTGCTGTTTTAAGCTCCAACTTAGGACTCAAAAAAGCATAAGTATATAATCCCACTATTACCACAATAAATGAAATAAATAAGAATATCCCTATTTTAAAGCAAAAACGTATCACCTTCATAAGGCTTCACCCTATACTAGTATGTAAAAAAAAATTAAAATTATTAATATTTAAAATTTTTATTTGACAAAAAGATAACACTATGATATTCTTAATTCATTAAGGAGAAAATTTTATGCATTATATTAATTCAATTATAAGACGAAGAAGACGAATTTTACACTTGTAAAATGGCAAAAAACCAAGATACAAGTGATTTTAATCGTGCTTGTATCTTATAGATTGAATTAATACTTAACCTATATGTACAAGCATATAGGTTTTTTAAAATATTAAAAAAAGAAAAGAGGAAAAAATATGAAAAAAGAAAAAAATATTAAAAAAGTAGTATTAGCCTATTCAGGTGGATTAGACACATCTGTCATGATACCTTGGCTAAAAGAAAATTATAATAATTGCGAAATTATCGCTGTTGTAGGTAATGTTGGACAACTAGAAAAAGAATTAAATGGTTTAGAAGAAAAAGCTCTAAAAACTGGTGCATCTAAAATATATATTGAAGACTTACAAGAAGAGCTAGTTAATGACTTTATAATTCCTTCTCTAAAAGCAAATGCCAAATATGAAGGAGAGTATCTTCTTGGCACTGCCTTTACTCGTCCCTTAATTGCCAAAAAATTGGTAGAAATAGCCCACAAAGAAAAAGCGGATGCTATTTGCCATGGCTGTACTGGCAAAGGAAATGACCAAGTTCGTTTTGAAGTTGCCATTAAAGCTTTAGACCCCGAGCTTATAGTTATTGCCCCTTGGCGGACGTGGGAACTAACCAGTCGTGAAGACGAAATAGAATATGCTAAAAAACACAGCATCCCTTTAAATATAAGCAAAAAAACCAATTATTCTAAAGATGAAAATCTATGGCACTTATCTCATGAAGGCTTAGATTTGGAAAATCCTGCTAACGAACCTGACTATGACAAAATCTTAGAGTTAAGTGTTAGTCCAAAGAAAGCTCCAGATAAAGAAACGATTGTTACCATTGGCTTTGAACAAGGTATTCCAACCTCGCTAAATGGTAAAAATTTATCCCCGTTAAATCTGATTTTAGCTCTAAATAAACTAGGTGGCGACAATGGCATAGGAATCGTTGATATGGTTGAGGATCGTCTTGTTGGTATGAAATCTCGTGGTGTTTATGAAACTCCTGGAGGCACTATTGTTTATAAAGCTCATCGAGTATTAGAGACTATATGCCTAGATAAAGAAACACAAAAATTTAATCGCCTCGTAGCTAACCGTTTTGGTGAAATTTTATATAATGCCGAATGGTACACACCATTGCGTGTTGCCCTAAGTGCTTATATCGATGTTACCCAACAATCTGTAACTGGAACTGTAAAATTAAAACTATATAAAGGAAATATAATTATTTCTTCTATAACTAGTCCTTACTCTTTATATTCTGAAAAAACCGCTTCCTTTGGTAAAGATGATGACTATAATCAGTTCGATTCCGCAGGTTTTATCAAATTATATTCCTTACCTACTAAAATTCGTGCTGAGATGCTAAAAAATAATAAAGGCGGTAATTAAAAATGGTTTTATGGGAAGGAAGATTTACTAAAGAGCTAGATAGTAAAACAAATATCTTTAATTCTTCTATCGCTTTTGATAGTAGACTATTTAAAGAAGATATTACAGGAAGTATTGCTCATACCAAAATGCTTGCTAAACAAAATATCATCTCTGAAAAAGATAAAAACGAAATTATTACGGGACTAAATTCTATTTTAACTGATATTGAAAATGGAAAATTAAAATTTAATCCTAACGCGGAAGATATTCATATGTTTATTGAAGCAGAATTAACAAAAAGAATTGGTACATCTGGTAAAAAACTTCATACAGCTCGAAGTCGCAATGACCAAGTTGCCTTAGACATTAAATTATATTTACGAGCTGAGATAAAAGATATTATTAATTTGCTAAAAGAATTAATCAAAGTAATGTGTAATAAAGCAAAAGATAATTTAAATACAGTTATGCCCGGATTTACACATTTACAAAGAGCTCAACCTATAACTTATGCTCACTACTTAATGGCCTATAACGAAATGTTTTTAAGAGATATTGGCAGACTCGAAGACTGTCTTAAAAGACTAAATATTCTTCCACTTGGAAGTTGTGCTCTAGCTGGTACAACTTATAACATTAACCGTTACTATGTAAGCGAGTTATTAGGTTTTGATGATATCACCAAAAATAGTTTAGATGGTGTCTCTGACCGCGATTATGTTATTGAATTTGAAAGCATTGCTAGTATTATCATGATGCATCTATCAAGACTTAGCGAAGAAATAATAATGTGGTGCTCTTGGGAATTTAAATACCTAGAGCTAGATGACGCTTATTCAACTGGATCATCTATTATGCCTCAGAAAAAAAATCCTGATATAGCAGAACTTATTAGAGGAAAAACAGGTCGAGTTTACGGGCATAATTTAGCAATACTTACAACTATGAAAGGCTTACCACTTGCTTATAATAAAGATATGCAAGAAGACAAAGAAGCTTTATTTGATAGTATTGATACCTTAAAATCTAGTTTAAGTACTATAACACCAATGCTCGAGACTACCACTGTTTTAAAAGATAATATGCTTGCCGCGGCAAAAAAAGGCTTTATCAATGCTACCGATTGTGCTGATTATTTAGTAAAAAAAGGCTTACCTTTTAGAGAGTCTTATAAAATTACTGGTGAAATCGTTAAATTATGCTTATCAAAAACTGAAACACTTGATTCCTTAGCCTTAACGGAATATCAAAAAGTATGCCCTTTATTTGACAAAGATATTTATCAAGAAATAGATTTAATTAATTGTGTAAGTAAAAGAACTGTCATTGGTGGGCCTGCCCCTAGTACTGTTGAGGATCACATAAAAGAAGTCTTAAATAAAATTAATTAAAGGAGCAAAAAATAATGAAAAAATTTATAGTTGATAACGAAGTATGGAATACTTTTCCAAATATGTCTATTGGTGTTTTAGTAATTCATAATTCACCAAAAAAATTAACCAAAAAAGAAAATAAAGAGATTGCCGAAATGCTCGCCAAAACCAATAAAGAAGCTAAAAAATATGTTCCAAACGAAACATTTGCGGAAAATGAAGTTATTAAAATTTGGCGAGAAGCCTATCAAAAATTTCCGACTAAAAAAGGTGCTAGATGCTCTATTGAAAATCTTTTAAAACGCGTATTGCATGATAATCCCGTTATGCCTATTTTACCTGATGTCGATATAACAAACATTATTTCCCTAAAATATGCTTTACCAATTGGTGCCGAAGATTTAGATAAAATTATTGGCGACCTCCATCTAGGAATTTCTGATGGTACAGAATCCTTTATTCCAATTGGCGCTGAAAGCGAAGAGCCACCATTAAAAGGTGAAATTGCTTATAAAGATGATGTTGGTATTGTTTGCAGGTGTTTAAATTGGCGCGATGGCATTAGAACATCTATTACTGATAATACAGAAAAAGAATTTATAGCCATGGAATGTCTTGATTTAAATAGAATTAAAGACTTAGAAGAAGCTATAAACGAATTAGCAACTCTTTTAACCAAATATCTAAATATAAGTATAATTACCAAAGAAATTGTAAATGCTAAAAACCCCGAAATTATAATTGAATAACATTGTAAATACTTCTAAATTACGATATAATTTAATTTATAAAAGAGGTATAATATGAATCGATTTATTAATATCAAAACATATGAAGGAAATTATCTTCTTTTTAGCGAGCAAACTACCTGCCAACTAGAGGATGATTATTTATCATATAGCACCGAAAGTGACAATATTACTATTAATCTAGCTAAATTTAATTTAAAAAAAGAAAACAACGAGACCATTTTTAAATTAAACTATGAAAAATGTAGTCTAACATTAAAAGAATTAAATAGTAGTTTAGATATCCCAATCGATTATATAAATTATGAAAATAACCATAATAAAAATATTACCATTGAATATAAAATTGCAAGTAACGAAAAAAAAATTACTATCAAAATAGAAATAGGAGAAATAAATAATGAAATATAAAATTGCGATTATTGAAGAAAAAATTAAAGAAACTCTAAAAAACCTTGGCTATGAAACTGAAATGGTTACTCTAACGCCATCAAATAGACCCGACTTAGGTGATTATCAATATAATGGGGTTATGACTCTAGCTAAAGTCTATAAAAAAAATCCTCATGAAATCGCTGAGGCTTTAGTATCCAAATTAAAAACTTATCCCGAGTTTTCCGATGTATCCCTAGCTGGACCTGGCTTTATCAACATATCTTTTACAAATGAATTTTTAATAGATTTTTTAAACGACTCAAACGAAGACCTCACTATTAATTATAAAGGAGACTTAAATAAAACTATTCTTTTAGATTATGGCGGACCTAACGTTGCTAAAGTGCTTCATGTTGGCCATTTACGTAGTGCAAATATTGGTCAAGCTCTAAATAATTTATGTAAAGCTGTAGGATGTAATACTATAAGTGACATCCACCTAGGTGACTGGGGTCGACCAATGGGCATGGTTATTGAGGAAATAAGAACCAGATATCCTGATTTAGCTTACTTTAAAGAAAACTATAATAGTGAAGATGTTGATTTTAATATTACTAATGAAGATTTACTAGAATTATACCCCATTGCTACAGAAAAAGCTAAAAAAAGCGAAGAAATCATGGAAAGAGCTCGTAAAATTACTTATGAACTCCAAAATAAACATAAAGGATATTATGCTTTATGGAAACGAATTGTTGAAGTAAGTGTAAATGACATCAAGAAAAATTATCAAGATTTAAATGTTGATTTTGATTTATGGTATGGCGAATCTGATAATTCTGAATATATGGAAGAAACCATTAACTTTTTAAATGAGCAAAAAGCCATAGTAGAAAGTGATGGAGCCCAAGTAATACCAGTTAAAGAAGAAACTGACACTAGCGAAATGCCACCATTAATAGTTATTAAAAGTAATGGTGCAGTATCTTATGAAGCGACAGATCTTGCTTGTCTTTGGCAAAGGACACACGACTATGACCTAGATGAAATATGGTACATGACTGATAAACGCCAAAAATTACATTTTGACCAAGTTTTTCGCGCTTCCTATAAAAGTGGTCTTGTTGACCCTAAAATAAAGCTTATATTTAATGGCTTTGGTACCATGAATGGTCCTGATGGTAAACCATTTAAAACTAGAGATGGAAGTGTTATGCCCCTTAGTACTCTAGTAGACATGGTAAGTAATGAATGTGAAAAAAGATTAATGGATAATATCAAAGATAACCGAGCTAACATTGCGAGAACTATCGCTGTTGCAGCTATCAAATATGCTGACCTTTTACCATTTAGAAGTACAGACTATAATTTTGATATTGAAAAATTTACTGACTTAAACGGTAAAACCGGAACTTATCTTTTATATTCTACTATTAGGATGCGTTCCCTACTTGATAAAGCCAAAGAAAATCATCTAAGTGCCAATATTATCACAAAATTTAAAGGGAATGCTGAACGCAAAATTGCTCTTGCCATGCTAGATTTAAAACGTATCATTGGAAGAAGTTTTGAAAATTATTCGCTTAATGAAATAGCCGAATATTTATATAAAATAACTAATTTATATAACAATTTCTATGCCGAAAATAAAGTTTTAACCGAAACTGATACTGAACTAAAAACATCATGGCTTACTCTAACCAAAATAATTTATGATAATAACAAATATTTATTAGACATATTAGGTATCAATATTCCAGAAAAAATGTAAAAGACTCACAAATTCTATTTTTAAGAGTCTTTTTTACTAAAGTTTTATTAAACATTAAAACCTCTACATATTCAAAAAAAAAGATTTTAAGTAAATTTATATAAATATTAAAAAAATAAGATTTAAGAATTGACAAATATATATGTTTATATTACAATTACAAAAGTTAGAAGCCCAAAACACATTTTCAAAGCTTTTTACATATAATGTGCTAGAGTTTCAAAAAGGAGATAATTATGAAATTAAGTGATATACCGAAAGTTGAATTAGAAACTATGAACTATGATGATATTGCCTATATTATCTTAAATGAAGAAAAAACAGCTATGAAAATTAATATTTTGTTTCAAAAAGTATGTGATGCCCTAGAGCTTGACGAAAAAAGTTATGAAGACAAAATCGCTGATTTTTTCGAACTACTTACAACTGATAAACGTTTCTTAATGCTTGAAGATGGTTCATGGGATTTAAAAGAACTCCATAACCCTGAAATTGTTATTGATGAAGAAGAGGACGATACTATTGTTGAAGAAGCTAATGAAAAAGAAGATATCATTGAAGACGAAGAAAGTTCTGAAGAAAATATTTTCTATGACTCAGATACAGATGATGACTTACCTGACAATGACTTAGAAGATTTAGTTGTAATTGATGTTGATGACGAAGAAGCAAACAGTTAATTGTTTGTTTTTTTAAAAACTTTTGATATAATGTTAATATATAAAAGAAAGGACTTATTTTATGTTTGAAAGACTTGACGCAATTGAAATTAAATATCAAGAATTACAGAGCGATTTAGCCAATCCCGAAATAATGAGTGATTACGACCAAATTAAGAAATTATCTAAAGACGCTAGTGACCTTGAAGAAACTGTCAAAAAATATCAAGAATACAAAAATACAGTGGAAAGTATCGCCGATACAAAAGAGCTCATGAAAGATGAAGAGTTAAAAGAAATGGCTAGTATAGAATACGATAATTTAAAAATTAAATTAGAAGAATTAACTAAAGAATTAGAGATTTTACTTGTTCCCAAAGATGAAAATGATGGTAAAAATGTCATTATGGAAATAAGAGGCGCTGCTGGTGGAGATGAAGCAAACATTTTCGCTGGTGACTTATATCGTATGTATACATACTATGCCGAAAAAAACAACTGGAAAATAGAAGAACTACACACTATTGAAGGTACAAGTGGTGGTTACTCTCAAGTTGAAATCATGATTAAAGGTGAAGACGTATATAAAAAACTAAAATATGAAAGTGGCTCTCACCGAGTTCAAAGAGTACCTGTAACTGAAACTCAAGGCCGTGTTCACACATCTACAGCAACTGTTCTTGTTATGCCTGAAGTTGAAACAGCTAATATCGATATTAAAGAAAGTGATATCAAAATGGACGTTTATCATTCTAGCGGTGCCGGTGGCCAATCTGTAAACACTTCTAACTCTGCGGTACGACTTACTCATATTCCCACTGGTATTGCTGTAACTTGCCAAGTAGAGCGCAGTCAATTAAAAAATAGAGAACGCGCTATGAATATGCTAAAAATTAAAATTAATGACGAAATAAGAAATAAAGAAGAACAAGCTTTAGGCGCTGCTCGCAAAAATAAAATTGGAACTGGAGATCGTTCTGAAAAAATAAGAACCTATAATTATCCTCAAAATCGTGTTACCGACCATCGTATTAACTTCTCTATTATGAGTCTTGACCGCGTTGTTGATGGCGAATTAGAGCTAATTGTTGAAGCATTACAAACTGAAGACTTACGATTAAAACTAGCTGGCGAGTCATTCGAATAAAAATGAAACCAGATAATATAAGCATACCTGATTGGCAACTTCTAAAAGAGTTATACCAAGATAACCTTGATTTTGCTTTAACTAAACTAAAAGAAAACTACCCTGTTCAGTACTTAATTGGCTATGTTGATTTTTATAACACTAAAATACTTGTCAATGAAAACGTTTTAATTCCGCGCTTTGAAACAGAACTTTTAGTAGATAAAACCATAAAAATACTTAAAAATAAACATATTACAACCTTAATAGATATTTGTACGGGAAGTGGTGCTATTGCAATAGCTCTTAAAAAACATTTAAATTTAAATATAGATGCTTGTGACATAAACGAAAAAGCTTTAAAAATGGCAAAACACAATGCGAAACAAAACAAAACAGATATAAACTTTTTCAAGTTAGATATTTTAACAGAAACACCCAAGAAAAAATATGATTGCATTATATCTAACCCCCCCTATGTTTCTTATAATGAATATACTTCACCTGAAACTAAATACGAACCAAAATTAGCTTTATTTGCAAATAATGAAGGCTTAGAATTTTATGAGCGAATATTAAGTATTGCTCCCAGTATTTTAAATAAAAATGGTTTAATTGCTTTTGAAATTGGAGCTACACAAGCGGAAGACATAAAAAAAATAGCTTTAAGCCATTTTCCCAACTCCAAAATAACAATCGAAAAAGATTACAATAATTATGAAAGATTTATATTTATTGAAGCCTAACACCTAAAGGTGTTTTTTTAAATTCTTGCCCCTTTATCTCTTGAAGTATCCTCTGCTGCCTCTTGGTATATCATTCCATATTCACCATTATAATCTCTACCGAGTGTAGCGCTAGCTACCTCTATAGAAGATAGTTCCCCTGCTTGAGGCGAAATAAACCTATGAGTTCCTTCCATAGCACTATATGCTCTTGATATTCTTGCTTCTGCTACCATTGCTCTTAATGCTAACAAATAATTTCTTTCTTGATTCATAAAATTAACTCCTTTCCTGGCTAAATATACATCACAAATATTAATTTAAAATCATTATTATTTTAAAAAATCCGTAATCGTTTTTTTCACATTATCTAAAATTAGATTATTTCGCCAATTATATTTTTTTACCATATTTAAATCTTCTGCTATTAAATATCTCATTAATTGAAATATATTCTATTCCATTAGGATTCATATAATATATATAACTTCCGTTAACATAATTCCAATTATCTAATTTCTTTAAATGCAATTTCTGAATAATTTCTGAATAATTTCTGTTTCATTATTAAAATTATGATTAACAATATGGATATGAGCATGCACAACACTTGCACTAGTTCTACAATTAATACTACTTCCATGTTCAAATAAAATTGGATACTTCCCATATATTTGATAAAACAAATAACGATATTTATTAACTAGTTTTTTATATTTTATCATTTCTTTTTTATTTAAACTTGCCATGCTTATAATATGTTTTTTAGCTACAATTAACAAAACCACGTACTAAGAACCCAAATCAGGTATTATATAAAAATTATCAGTTTCCTCAATTATTGTATTCTCAAGCTTAGTTTTATCAAAATTACAAAAAATACAAGTCATAACTATCTTATAAAATCTAGCACAAAATTAGTTAATAAATAGCTAAGAGCAAAACTTAAAGAAAGCACTAATAATTTAGCCTCAATAACTTTCCCTTTTTTCATTATACCATCAAAGTTGACACCATTAAAAATAAAAATTGCCATTAAAGTAAAAAAAACATATAAATAAATTTTAGCATCCATTAATTCATATCCTCATAATTATTTAATAGTTCTACTCTCTTTAATCTTCTTTCTAATGTTGAATTAGGTGTATCTAAAAACGTTTTCAAAATCTTTTTCACCACTTCAAAATCAGTTGTTACTTCACTACCAAGGGCAAGCACATTAGCAAGATCATGGTCACGACCTAAAAAAGCTTCCTCTGGCGTTGTAGCTCTAATGCATCTTACCCTATGCACTTTATTAGCAGCAATACACATACCATGGCCTGACCTACAAATAGCAACCCCAAAACTATCTTTATTATCACGAACTGCTTCTCCTACTAAAAAAGCAATATTAGGATAATCTAGAGTATCTACCCCATCTTCTACAACATCAATCACATCATAATTTAATGATTTTAAATAATCTATTACTTTTACTTTTAAATCTGGTGCACCGTAATCTGCTCCAATAAATACTTTCATATATATCCTCCAAATCTATTATACCAAAAAAGCACCTAGCTACAAATAAAAAGCGTATAATTTTACATTCATATTTAAGCTATTAATCAAAACATTTAATTTTTTTAAAAAAATTACATTTTTACAAATTTTGATAAATCTGTTCTTTGACTTTCTTTTTTTCTTTTGTTATGATGCGCTTTGATATCATATTTTCTTTTTCTCTCTTCAGATTTTTTATATGCTTCATCTAATGATTCAAAAATTTCAATTAAACTATGACAAGCCATATTATTTAAATCTTCATCTAAATTGGATGTTATAGCAATATAGTTAAAGACATTGTTAGAATTATTAATACTGCTTAGTTTCTTCTTTAAATTGTCAGAAAAATTGTCAAATATCATTTTTCTTAATAAATTATTATAGTTTTGTGATAAAATATTCATATGGAAATTCCTTTCTAATGTTTTCTAACAATTACATTTTACCAAGGCATTTCCTTTTTGTATATCCCAAAACCATTATACACAATCCAAGATTTTGTACGTATTGACTTAGCAAGAAAAATAGACTATACTAATTCTAAATTTATAAAGTATTTACGGTTTATTAAAACAAAAGTAAAAGAAGAAAGAAGAGCTTATGCAAAATGCTCATGGAGTTAGATAAATTGTTAGAGTGGTATACCAATACCGATACTTTAGATAATGCTTTTAATGATGACTACTGGAACAAACGCATATTTCATGAAGATGGCAGGCTTGATGGCATTGCAAAGCGAAATCATTAAATAACAAAAGCAATGCTTAAAGATAGTATTCCTGCAGAAAGTATTATTAAGTATACGTGTTTAACTACAGAAGAAATTAATAAAATAAAAAATCTAATTCTTTTTATTTTGGTTTAAAAAGTAAAGAAAAAGTATTAGATATATTCAATTTCATAATTAAATAATTGCACTTATCTAAAATTTTATTTATAATTAAAAAAGGTGATTTATATGTTTACAGACACTCATTGTCACATATTTAATGAATATTATGAAAATATTAATGAAGTTTTAAATAATGCTCAAAATGTTGATATCTCTCGAATTATTAACAATGGTTGCGACCATAAAAGTAATCAAGAAGTTTTAGAATTAATCAAAAAATATTCTAACATGTATGGAGCTTTAGGTATACACCCAGAGGTTGTAGATACCTACCAAGAAAGCGAATTAAAATATATCGAAGAAAATTTACAAAATAATAAAATTATTGCCATTGGGGAAATTGGCCTTGATTATCATTATACCAAAGAAAAAAAAGAAGCTCAAATAAAGTTATTTGAGCATCAATTACAACTTGCTGAAAAATATCATAAGCCAGTCATAATTCATTCAAGAGAAGCGACAGAGGATACTATAAATACCTTAAAAAAATATAAAGTAACAGGCGTTATTCATTCATTTTCAGGTTCCTTAGAAACAGCAAAAATATATATAAAGATGGGATTTTTACTTGGTATAAATGGTGTTATTACTTTTAAAAATTCTAAATTAAAAGAAGTCATAAAAGATATTGATTTAAAAAATATTGTTCTTGAAACTGATAGTCCTTATCTTGCTCCTGCACCTCATCGTGGTGAAAAAAATGAACCTGCTAACATTTCTGAAATTGCTTTATTTATCTGTAATTTAAAAAATACAAACCTCTCTACTTTATCAAATATTACCAATGAAAACATTAAACGTGTTTTTGACATTTAAATTTAAATATGATAAAATATTATTAAATTAGTTGAGGTGAAAAAATGAAAAGTAAAAAATTATTTTACTTAACAAAAACTATTAAAATAAGTATCTTACTATTTGCTGTATGTATGATTTATGCCTCTTCATATAAAGTAGAAACATATAGTTCTAATGAAAATATAAATAAAAGTGTTGATTTATCCACTATGGCTTTATTTATCAACAAAGAAGAAGAAGCAAAAGCTAATGAACAAGCCATGCAAAAATATTTATGGGGTTCCCTAGATAGTTACACGGGAGACTTAACTGGATATGGTGCAGATTGTGCTTTATGTACTGGTCGTCTTGCATGCATGAGTAGTCTTGATTTAAGTGGAGGACAAACAACTTATGTTGACAAAACTTATGGCGAAGTTAATATTGTTGCATCCTCTAAAAACCTACCATGTGGAACAATAATCAGATTTAATAATAAAAGGATAAGTAGCGAACCCGTCATTGCAATTGTTTTAGACCGAGGAGTTCTAGGTAACGACATCGACCTCTTAACGCCAAGTGAAAAATATGCTCTTAAACATGTAGGAAGAAGCTCAATAACTTATGATGTATTAAGAAATGGATGGGAAAAATAATCCCATTTTTTTATAAGGAGTAGAGAAATATGGAAATAAAAGCTAAAAAAAGTTTAGGTCAAAATTTTTTACAAGATGAATTTATTTTAAAAAATATAGCGAGTTCTTGTGATACTAACACCTATGACTTAATAATTGAAATAGGCCCTGGAAAAGGAGCTTTAACAAAACATCTAATAAAGAAAAATTCTAACTTAATTTGCTATGAAATTGACGAGAGAATGAAATCTTTTTTAGATAATATTAAAAATGCTAAAACAAAAATTATTTATAAAGATTTTTTAAAATCTGACATTTTAAGTGATATTAAAGACTTTAAATATAATAATATCTATATTATCGCCAACATTCCATATTACATAACTACACCTATTATCAAACATATAATAGATTTACCCAAATTAAGAAGCATGACTCTTTTAGTCCAAAAAGAAGTTGCCAAACGGTTTAGTGCTACACCTGGAAATAAAGATTATGGTTCTATTACTGTCTATTTAAACTATTATTTCAATATTTCGTATTTATTTGACGTTAAAAATACTTGCTTTAATCCTATTCCTAAGGTTGATAGTGCAGTGATCAAATTTACGACTAAAGATATCAAAAACATGCCTAAAAACGAAAAATTATTTTTTAAGTTAGTAGAAGACTCTTTTAAAATGAAACGAAAAACTCTCAAAAACAATTTAAAAGCCTATGACTGGGATAAAATAAAAACTATTTTAACCAAAAATAATTTAAGTGAAACAATAAGAGCCGAAGAAATATCTTTAGAATTATTTATAGCTATAGCTAATAATTTGGTATAGCTTTTTTATTTTTACATAAAATTAAATGGTGATATAAATGGGTCTTAAACGAGGCGATATTGTTACAAGAATAAGCTACAATCATGATACAACTTTTAAAATTACCAATATAAAAAATGATATTTATTATTTAAAAGGTATTGAAGTACGCCTTTATGCAGATGCTCATGAAAGTGATTTGATAAAATCTAAGCTTGAAGAAGAAACTCTAAAAAGTGAAGAAAAAGAAAATGAGGAGCAAATAATACCTGCTGAACGTAGCGAGTTTTTTTATCTCCCCGCTAAAATTCTTCACATTGATGGCGACAAAGATTATTTAGAAAAATGTTTAAAATATTATCAAAAACAAGGAGTATTTGCCATTGGAAAAAAAATTGTTGAAGAACACATGAGTGAATACATTTTACCACTTTTAAAAGAATATAAACCAGACATTATTATCATTACTGGACATGATGCTTATTATTCTAAAAAAGGTAATATAAATGATTTAAAAAACTATCGCAATACAACAAATTTTATTAAAGCAGTAAAAATAGCTCGCAAATACGAAAAATCTCACGATAAACTAGTTATTATAGCTGGTGCTTGCCAAAGTTACTATGAAGAATTAATTAAAGCTGGAGCTAACTTCGCATCTAGTCCTAAAAGAATAAATATTCATGCTTTAGACCCAGCTATTATTGCAACCACTCTTGCTCTAACTGAGCGAAACAAAGAAATTGATTTATTAGAATTATTAGATAAAACTAAATATGGTCATGATGGTATAGGTGGCATAAAATGTAATGGACTTATGTATGTGGGATATCCTAGATAAGGAGGAAATTTGAATCCAAATATTATTAAAGAAGAAATAAAAAAGCATTTAAATCAACCTGTAAAAATTAAAGTTTATCGTATGCGAAACAAAATGAACACTTATAGTGGCATTATCAAAAGTATTTATCCTAATATTTTTACCATAATAGATGGTAATTTTGAAAAAAGTTTCAGCTACGCCGATGCTATAACAGGAGAGATTAAAATAAAATATGAGTAAACACTTGCTATTTACCACATTTTGCTATAAAATATAAATAAGTTTATAAAACTTAGAAGGGAAAGAATATTTATGCAAATTACATCAGTAACTGTTCGTAAAATCGAAAAAGAAGGGTCAAGAATGAAAGGAATAGCTTCAGTCTTAATAGACGATTCATTTGCTATTCACGACATCAGAATTATCGAAGGAGATAATGGACTATTTATCGCTATGCCTAGTAGAAAAACTGCTACTGGTGGATATAGAGATATAGCTCATCCAAT
>CAOKNI010000006.1 GCA_948470005.1 uncultured Mycoplasmatota bacterium | reverse complement strand
TTTAAGAACATAGAAAAGAGGCGAATATATGACAAACAAAATAATCGAAGTTCAAAATATTAAAGTGAACATAACAAATATGAATGACAGCGATTATATTTGTATTTCTGATTTTACCAAATTTAAAGAAGGAAAATCCACATCAGATGATGTTATCAGAAATTGGTTAAGAAATAGAATTACTTTAGAATTTTTAGGTACTTGGGAGTCAATTTACAATCCAAATTTTAATTCCGTCGAATTCGACGGGTTTAAAAGTGAGGCGGGACTTCATACTTTTACACTGAGTGTTACAGAATGGTGTAGTAAAACAAATGCAATTGGTATATATTCGAAGCGTGGAAAATATGGTGGAACTTATGCTCATAAAGATATTGCTTTTGAATTTGCGTCTTCTATTAGCCCGGTTTTTAAACTATATTTGATAAAAGAATTTGAAAGACTTAAGCAATTAGAAAATCAAAATAGGGAATGGGATATAAAAAGAATTTTAACCAAAAATAATTATCTTATTCATACAGATGCAATTAAAAATTATATATTACCTGATAACGATTATTATAAAGATAGAGAATGGTTAAAGTATGCAGAAGAAGCAGATATTTTAAATGTTGCTTTATTTAATACAACTGCTAAAAGATGGAGAGAACTTAATCCGAATTTGGCAAAAAATTCAAATGTTAGAGATTATGCTTCAATAAATGAATTAACTGTATTGTCTAATTTAGAATCACATAATGCAGAATTAATTAAAGAGGGGAAAAACAAAGAAGAAAGATTTGAAATATTAAGTAGCATAGCAGAGTATCAACTTAATATACTGAACAATGCAGAAAAGATAAAATTATTAGGAGAAAAAGATAATATATAGTATTTTGCACATTTGTATTACTTCTTTCAAAATAATAAAATTATTATAGAAAGAAGGTAAAATATGTATAAATATAATATTGAAGAATTAGCAGAAAAATTAGAAAGATGTAGATGAAATAACAGATATAAAGATAGATAGAAGAAAACCAAGTGGGGAAAGAATATTAGATTTTATAATGAAAATAAAAAATCCTTATGTATTTAAGGTAAACGGAAGAATGGTTAGAATTAGATTTTCAGATACTGATAAAACAGCTGAAGATTGTCTTACCAATGTTCTAAAAAATTTATATAGATAGGAGAAATTGAAATGATTTATTTTTTAAGACATGGTAGTACTGATTGGAACGAAAATTTAAATAACGAAGGAAAAAAGGATCCAAAGTGCCAAGGAAGATGTGACTTACATTTAAATGATAAAGGGAAAAAACAAGCCTTGGAAGTAAAAGAAGAATTGAATGAAATTAAATTCGATAGAATTATTTGTAGTCCTTTGATTAGAGCAAAAGAAACCTTATCTATCGCATATGAAGGTACTGCACCGATAATATATGATAACAGAATTATAGAACGAGATTTTGGAGAATTTGAAGGATTAACTCGCTCTGAATTTGATTTTAATTCTTTTTGGAATATATATGGTAATCAAAAATTTAATAAAGCGGAGAGTATTATAGAAGTTCAAACTCGAGTATTTAATTTATTAGATGAATTAAGTGCTAATCCATCCGAAAATATTTTGATAGTTGCACATGGTGGTGTAGGGCTAGTTTTAATGAGTTATTTTGAAGGGATACCAGAAGATGGAAATTATTTGAATTTTGAGTTAGGAACAGGTAAGTTGAAAGAATTTAGTTTTGAAAAGATATTAAAAAAATAAATATTTAAAAGGAAGTGATAGTAATGGATAATCGACAAAATTCGACAAATATAAACTGGTATCCAGGCCACATGGAAAAAGCCAAAAGATTAATGATTAAAGAGTATAAAAACATTGATATAGTATATGAACTTATTGATGCTAGAATACCTAAATCTTCTAAAATTAGTAATATTTACGATATCATAGGTAAAAAGCCGAAAATTTTAATTATGACTAAAAAAGATTTAGCTGACCCTATTATGTTAGATAAATGGGTTAAATATTATGAAAACTTAGGCACTAAAGTAATTACGGCTAACTTGCAGGATGATAATGATATTAAAAAGATAGTAAACACTACTCATACTCTCATGACCGAACTACAAGAAAAGCGGGAAGAGAAAGGGTTAATGAGAAAAGAAATACGAGCTTTAGTTGTGGGCATACCAAATGTTGGAAAATCAACTTTGATAAATAAAATAGTAGAAAAAAAAGTAGCTTTAGTTGGTAATAGGCCAGGCTTAACAACTGGTTTAAAATGGCTTAAAACCCCTCACCGTATAATGCTTTTAGATACCCCTGGTATTTTATGGCCTAAACTAGATAATAAAGAAGTGGCCTTAAATTTAGCTTCTTTCTTCTCTATTAAAGTCGAGATATTAGATGTAAATGAAATAGCGGTTCATATACTAAATAAGCTAAACCGTTATTATCCTGATAAGTTAATGGCAAGATACAATATAAAAGCGAC
The DNA here is from genome assembly GCA_948470005.1 of uncultured Mycoplasmatota bacterium. The sequence continues at coordinate 48,102 of CAOKNI010000006.1, read as the reverse complement.
CAACTTAGAACTTGATTTTGAAAACATCTATGAAACAATTGGCCAGAGCATGGGTGCTATAAGACACGGCGAAGTAGATTATGAAAGGGTAAGTTTGCGTATCATTAATGATATCAAAGATGAATATATAAAAGGAATAGTGTTTGATAATGAAATCTAATTTATTAAAATATGAAAAAGAGTTATATAAAAATGGCATTACCTTAATTGCTGGCGTTGATGAAGCAGGGCGTGGGCCTCTATGTGGTCCTGTTGTAGCCGCCGCGGTTATTCTTCCTAAAAATTATGAACTAGCTGGGCTAAATGACTCTAAACAATTAAGTGAGAAAAAACGAGAAAAATATTTTAAAATTTTAGAAAGTGAAGCTTTAAGTATTGGAGTGGGGATAGTATCACCTAAAGAGATAGATGAGATAAATATTTTAGAAGCTTCCCGAAAAGCCATGTACATTGCCTTAAATAACTTAGATGTAACTCCGGAATATATTTTAAGTGATGCTATGAGTCTTAATGATATTGATATACCATCTCGTCCTATTATTCACGGTGATGCTCTGTCATTATCTATTGCCGCTGCTAGTGTAATTGCTAAAGTGACTCGGGATCACATAATGTATGAATTAGACAAAGAGTATCCCGAGTATAATTTTAAAAAACATAAAGGCTATCCTACCAAAGAGCATTTAGAATTAATTGAAAAGTATGGTATAACAAAAGATTATCGTCGTAGTTACAAGCCAGTTCAAAATATTATTGCCAAAATGGCACAAAATAAAATTACGAATTAAAGCCTTGTAATTTTCTAATTATACACAAGAAAATGTCTATTTGCAAATTAAAGCTTGCATAATCTCTAGCTTGTGGTTACAATTAAAAAGAACTATTTATTAAACAAAAATGTTGACATACGCGTGTTCGCTATGTATAATTAGGATATAATAAAAATAAAATAATGAAAGAAACATTTAATTCTTTAGGAGGATTTTATGAATAATTTAGTAATAGTAGAGTCACCAGCTAAAAGTAAAACCATTGAAAAATACCTAGGAGGAGATTATAAAGTAGTTTCTAGCAAAGGCCATATCAGAGATTTAGCAACGACTGGTAAATATGGGCTTGGAATCGATATCGAAAACAATTTTGCACCTAACTATGTTCCTTTAACTGGTAAGAAAAAAGATATTGCAGCTTTAAAAAAGATGGCTAAAGAAAGTTCCAAAGTAATATTAGCCACTGACCCTGATCGTGAAGGGGAGGCTATATCTTGGCATTTATATGATGAATTAGGTTTACAAGATACTGATTATGAAAGAGTTGTATTTAATGAAATAACAAAAGATGTTGTAATAAACTCTATTAATAACCCTAGGAAAATAGATATGAATTTAGTTCGTAGCCAAGAAACTAGAAGAATGCTTGACCGAATAATTGGTTTTAGGCTAAGTAAATTAATGCAACGAAAAACTGGCGGTAAAAGTGCTGGCCGTGTTCAAAGTGTTGCTTTAAAGTTAATCGTTGACCGTGAACGCGAAATTCTGGCCTTTGTTCCCGAAGAATATTGGACTATTGAAGCGGATTTTAGCGATTTTAAAGCCACCTTAGAAAAATATCAAAATAAAAAAATTGAAATAAAGAATGAACAGGAAGCTGATGCGATACTCGAAAAATTAGCGAAAGCGTTTAAAATTGCAAGTATTGAAGAAAAAGAAAAATTAAAAAGACCAAAAGATCCTTTCCGAACATCTACTTTGCAACAGATGGCTGCTAATCGTCTTAATTTTTCTTCTAGTAAAACAATGCAGATTGCTCAAAAGCTCTATGAAGGTATGAATATTGGGAGCGAAACAGTCGGCTTAATTACGTATATGCGTACTGACTCAACAAGGCTTAGTGAAGTTTTTGTAAATGATACTAAAAATTATATCAAAAATGAATACGGAAGCGAATATGTTGGTAGCATAAAATCATCAAAAGAACCTAAAGGAGCTCAAGATGCCCATGAGGCCATCCGTCCTACTAGCATTTTAAGAACACCAGAATCTCTTAAAAAGTATTTAAGTGCTGATGAATATAAGTTATATCGTTTAATCTATATCCGAAGTTTAGCATATTTAATGAGTAGTGCTAAAACACTTGCTACGACAGTTAATTTAGAAAACAATAATTATTTATTTAAAGCAACTGGTAGTGTTCTTAAATTTGATGGTTATTTAAAAGTATATAAAGAGTATGAAGATTCTGAAGATGTCATTTTACCAGATTTTGCAAAATATGCAAACGGACTTATTACTACTGAAAAAATTGAAAAATTTCAACATTTTACAAAACCTGCACCAAGATATACAGAGTCAAGTTTAATTAAAGAAATGGAAAGCTTAGGTATTGGACGGCCTAGTACTTATGCTACTATCATGAAAACTATTAAAGACCGTGGTTATGTTATTATAGAAGATAAAAAATTTATCCCGACAGAAATTGGTTTTGAAACAACGGATAAACTTGGGGAATATTTTAGTGATATTGTTAATGTTGAATATACTGCCAATATGGAAACAGAGCTTGATGAAATAGCCGAAGAAAAAAAAGATAATATCGTTGTTTTAAAAGATTTCTATGCGGCTTTTGCTCCTTTAGTAGAAAAAGCTTTTAAAGAAATGGAAAAGAAAGAACCAGAAAAAACTGGTGAGGCATGTCCAGAATGTGGTAGTGACCTCGTAATTAGAACAGGGCGTTTCGGTGATTTCGTTGCTTGTTCTAATTATCCTACTTGTAAATACGTTAAAAAAGAAGAAAAAGAAACTAAAGTTTATAGTAAATGTCCAAAATGTGACCATGACATCGTTGAAAGACATACCAAAAAAGGTAAAGTTTTCTATGGCTGCAGTAATTTTCCTAAATGTAAATATGCAACATGGTATGAACCTACTGGAGAAGTTTGTCCTAACTGTGGCAATCTGCTTGTTACTAAAAACAAAAATATTACTTGTGAAGAATGTGGTTATGTTAAATAGCCACTTTTATAATAAGAAAATTGTCGAAAATTAGCACTATTAGTCGAGAATATCTATTTTTGTATACCTGAGGTATTATTTTATTGTAATCTAGTTTTAGATATGCTATATTTAACACAAGAAAGGAAATAAAAATGAATATATTAAACGTTGAAAATTTATCTAAAAAATTTGGCAAAAACGAGATATTAAAAAATATTTCATTTAAAATCTCTAAAGGAGATATTTTAGCTTTTATTGGCCCTAATGGAGCTGGTAAAACAACCGCTATAAAATGTATTTTAGGTTTACAAAAAATAACGAGTGGTCACATTACTATAAATGGTTATGATATTAAAGAGAATTTTAAAAAAGCTATTGAACGTGTTGGTTGCATTGTTGAGTCACCTGATGTTTATATGTATTTAAGTGGCTATGAAAATTTAAAATTACAAGCAAACCTATATCGAAATATTAATGAGGAAGAAATAACAAGAGTTATTAAATTAGTTGGTCTTGAAAATCGTATTTATGATAAAGTGAGTAAATATTCTTTAGGAATGAGACAGAGGCTTGGTATTGCTGCTTCTTTAATTAATTTCCCTAATTTACTTATTTTAGATGAACCTACTAATGGTCTTGACCCCGAAGGCATCAAAGAACTTCGCGAATTACTTTTAAAGTTATCAAAAGAGGGAATTGGTATATTAATATCTAGCCACAATTTAAGTGAACTTGAAAGCTTTTGTAACCGCGTATGCATTATTTCTCACGGTGAGATTATTGAGGAAAATACTATTTCTAAAATTAAAGAGTTAGACGAGAATAAATATATAATTAAGTTAAATGATGCTAAAAAAGTTAAAAAAATTAATAAAGATATTAAAGTATTAAGTTCTAATTATATTGAAGTTATTAAAGACGAAAATGAAATAGCTCAGTTTATTAAAGAGTTAGTTCAAAATGATATCGATATTTACGAAGTAAAAAAAGAAGCTTTAAGTTTAGAAGAAGCTTTTATAAATAAGGCAGGAGGTAAAAAAATTGTTTAGTTTGATTAAAAATGAATTAATAAAAATATTTCATAAAAAGGGAATTTATGTCGTAACACTCATATTTATACTATATTCCCTTATGGCAAATGGCTTATATAAATCTTTAGCTTCTGAGCATAGTGAAGGGAAGGCTACAGCTTATTTAATAACTATTGATAATGAAGAAATAAATACGGAAAATGCTCGTTTAAATTTAGCTGACGAAGATGATTTATCTACATATTCCTATAATATGTCTCTTTTAGAACTTGCAACTTTTAGGGAAAATTATACTAGCAACAATCAGTTATATTTGTTAGACAATTTTCTATTTGACGTAATTTGTGCGAAAAACGAAGCTAAGTATATAACCAAAGATGAAAAATCATTAAAAGAATTAACTGAAAAAATGAATGAATTACTAGCTAAAGTATCCGCGGAAGACTGGAAGTATTTTACTAATTTAAAAATTACAGAGCTAAAAGAACTAATAGCATTAGCTAGTGATAGTACAAATAAAACAAGATATGAAGAACGCCTTAAATTAAATAACTTTCGCATAAATAATAATATTTCTTACGATTATGATAATTTTCTAAATGAAGCTTTGCTTTTTATTGATGAAAATTTATTTGAATATAAAAATTTACAAACAGCGACTAATCTAACTGTTGATGAAAAAGAAAGATATAATTATCTCCAAGAAGAAATGTCTAAAAATGAATACATTTTAAAAAATAAAGTTGATATTAATAACGAATTTAATTTAAATAGCCTTTTAAAAGAATTTACTAATGAGTTTGGCGTCTTTATTTTAATATATCTAATTTTAATTAGCGGCTCAATCGTAAGCGAAGAATTTAGTAAAGGTACAATTAAGTATCTTTTGACCAAACCCTATAAAAGAAGTACTATTATTATGTCTAAATATTTAACAGTTTTATTAATATTGCCTTTGGTTATTATTCTAATGTTTTCCCTTAATTTAATAATTGGTGGTTTAATTCATGACTTTAGTTCTCTAAACGTTCCTATAGTATTATATGACACAGCCAAAAATATTTTGGTAACAGAGAGTGTTTTTATTTATAACTTCAAATTAATAATAAGTGTTTTACCAATGTATCTTATCCTAGCAACATTTTGTTTTGCCCTTAGTACTTGTACAGCATCTACTTCCTCTGCGGTCACATTAACATTTGCTTTTTATTTAATAGGAAATATTATCTCTTCATTATATTTAACATATAAAATTAAAATATTTAAATACTTTATTTCTCTTCATTGGGATTTAAGCTATTTAATTAATTTAAAAGAAAATGTCTTTCAAATAAGACCTTTTGTATCAATATGTGTTATTGTAATTTACATATGTGTAATGTTATGTCTAACTATAATTTATTTTAATAAAAAGGATGTAAAAAACATTTAAAATTAGTTATAATAATTATAGGTAGTGGTAGTATGAAATCTAAAGCATTAAATATTGAAAAAATAATAATAATTATTCTAACGCTGATTTTAATTGGTTTATGTGCAATCTATATTATTAGAAATAAATCGCATTCTAATTCTTTCACTAGTGGTCCTTTAAATACAGTTGATATAAATAAAGTTATTGCGGATACTAAAGCAAAATATGCTAATTTAAAATTAGATTATGAAACTACCAGTATCAAAGAGTTTACGAGTTTGATTTATAAAAATAGTGAAGACCAAAAAGATTTTAATTATCCTTTTACAAGTGTTATTATCGATACGAAAACTGGACGTAAAATGGATTTTATGGACTTTATAAAACCCGAATATCTTGCTGATTTTACTAAAAAAGAAATAGAGCTCCTCTCTTTAAAATATCCGAATTTCATTGTTCAAGCTATAGCTGAGAATAAAAATAAAGAAGGTTATAAATTTTATTATGTAAAAGATAATGAAATAATAATCTTTTATTATAATTATGAGATACCTTACAATTATCATGAACTATTAAGCTTACGGATAAATTATCAAGAAATAAAATTATTCTTAGATTTTACACCTAATTTAGATGAATTTCACGAAAACGAAAATGGCTATAAATATAGTAATAATAAAAAAACAGTGGCCTTAACATTTGATGATGGTCCCAGTGGAAAATATAACAGTTTAATATTAGATGAATTAAACAAAAATAAAGCTCACGCTACATTTTTTATGGTTGGAACAATGATGAATTCTTGTGGCAAATGTGTATCTGATACTTATAAATCTGGTAATGAAGTGGCATCTCATACTTATGAGCACATGAATATAACCAAAAACTCTCCTAGTGATGTCTTTGAAAGCTTAAACAAAGTAAATACAATTTATCATAATATTACGGGCGAGACGATTAAATATTTACGTCCACCATATGGAGCTTATAATAAAGAAAATTTAGAAAATGCTCAAGTACCATTTATTCTTTGGAATTTAGATACAGAAGATTGGCGTTATAAAAATGTTGACCATATTGTAAGTTATATAGTAGATAATATAAGTGATGGTTCTATCATTTTAATGCATGAATTATATGAGACTAGTTATGAAGCTTTAAAAATAGTACTGCCTAAACTTTATGCAATGGGTTATCAAGTTGTAAGCATAAGTGAACTTGCCAAGCTTAAAAATAAAACCTTAGAAGTTGGACATGCCTATACATCCTTAAAGTAGGCCTATGTCTTCCTCTGGAGTATCGCGGTTTATTTCTACCCATAAATAAATTGCTCCTCCGACTAAAAAGAGTAAAGCTCCAATTAAAGCAGCATGTGAGGTTATAACCTCTTTTTTTGTAGCATCACGCCGTAAGCTTTTAACATCTTCATAATTAATTAAGACAAAATATAAATAGATAAAGAAAGCCACACAAAAAATTGTAATATTTAAAACTTTAAATCTTTTTTGGTCAGCACCATTTTCGGAAAATAAAAACTTTCTTTCAAAATAATTAGAAAGTAATGCTCCAATCACAATAAAAAAATATATTATCCATATCCAGTCTTCATATCTAAGTCTTTGTAATTTTACACCTATGCCCATATTAAAGTTTATGAATAATAACTAAAAACTTGACTTTATATCTTGCATAGTATAGAATAAAAAGCAATTTTAAAGGTATGTCTTTATGTTATTATATCGCTTTATTCCTGATTATTTAGGCTATTTATTTAAGCGCCCTATTAATAAAGATGGCTTAACTACTGAAGATTTGTTTTATGACTTAGGATAACTTAATGTATCGGAACATTTTATTTATCTTCCTATTACCACTGACCCCATTTTAATGCTTAGAACTTGGCATGACCATACTGGCAAAGGAATTTCCTTTTTTACTTCTCCTTGGGATTGCGTGAAAACATTTCAATATGTTGACCCTTGGTATACCAGATTTGAAAATTTGGGGGTTCGCATTTGTGAATATGATATTCTAGATGATATAATCGCTAGTAGTTGGCGAGGGGATGGATATTATAATGGTGTTTCTATTCCTGAAATAAAAATACCATTAGAGTTTTTATTTAAAAATTCTGAGACTACTTTAAGTGAAAAATGAAAACAAGAATTAGCAAGCATTGGCGAAAGCCAAGTTAATGAATCGTTATTGCATTTAATACCACTTATTGCAGAACTACTTAAGAGAAAAAGCACAGAAGGGATAGCAAATGCTATTGCTAGTGTTAAAAACGAGTTTTATCGCAAGAATTCCAAGAAAAAATAAATAAACTTCGTTTTCGAAATAGTGGAATATTTGAAAAGTCTTCATTTATAACCGGTCGTCGTTTTTACCTTACAATAAGTGACTATGTACACGCTAATCATGGAAGAACTTTTGATTACAATTTCTTAATGCCTCGTTCTAATGGCATTTTAACCGAAGAGAATTTAAGCGATTATCAGCATCGTTTTATGAATAGATAATTTAATGTTTCACGTTTTTTGTCAAATTTAGAAAAATTAGCAGTTATATATTGACAAGTGCTAAGCATAATATTATAATGTGATTAGCACTGAAAAGTTTATAGTGCTAACAATAGGTGGTAACATGGAAAATAGACAAAGAATGATTTTAAAAGAAATAGTCGAATGCTATATTAAAGAAGCTAAACCTATTGGCTCTAAACATTTATGTGATAAATTTAATTGTTCTAGTGCAACTATCAGAAATGAAATGGCTTCTCTAGAAAAATTAGGATTTATTGAAAAAAATCATATATCCAGTGGCCGTATTCCAAGTGAACAAGGTTACAAATATTATGTTGATGAATTAATGGAGCCTAAAGAATTAACGGGCGAAGATATGTTAAAATTGCAAACCATATTTTCTAATCAGAATTTAATGGTTAGTGATGCCATCGAAAGGTGTTTAGAAATTATTAGTGACATAACTAATTATACAAGTATTTCTTTAGGAAAAGAAAGTGAAGAAAATACTTTAAAACAAATTTCTATAATTCCTTTAGACGAAGAACATATTGTTGCTCTAGTATGTACTGACAAAGGTATAGTTAAAAATAAGCAATTTACTATAGGCGAAAATATTAATTTAAAAGAAGTGGTAAAAACAAGTGAAATAATTAATAAAATGCTTATCGGTACGCCTATTTCTATTATATCGGAACGTCTAGAATATGAAATAAAGCCTATTATATCTGCCCAGGTAAAACAATATGAAACCATATATGGCATTTTCTATGATGCCTTTAACGATTTTGTGAGCAACAAAGAAAATTTTCATGTTGTTGGCAAGACCAAAATGTTAAATCAGCCCGAATATAATGATACTACTGAAATGAAACGCCTAATAACAAAATTAGAAGATGATAAATGGGTTAAAAAAATTGAAAAATCGGATGACAAAAATATTAGCATTTATATTGGTAAAGAAAATGAGTTTGATGATAATGTTACTGTCATTAAGACTAATTATAAATTAGGCGGAGAAAAAGGAACAATTGCAATTGTTGGCCCTAAAAGGATGGAATATGACAAAGTTGTTGGTGTTTTAAATATTTTAAACAAATGGTTAGAGGAAAAAGGTGATTAAATGGAAGAACAAGAAACGAAAGAAGAGGTTGTAACTAGAGAGACAACTTTCAAGGAACAACCAAAACCCCCTGAAGAGGTTGTAGAAGAAAAAAAAGAAACTAGAAAAGAAAAAAAGGAAAAGAAAAAGCTTGATAAAGAAAAAGAAGAACTACGAGTAGCTAACTTAGAGCTTAAAGAAAAGGTTTTAAGGATTACTGCAGAAATGCAAAATATGCGCCGAAGATTTGATCTTGACCTTGCTAATGCTTATAAATATGATGGTATGGATATGGTTGAACGAATTTTACCAGTCATTGACAACTTTGAACGGGCACTAAATACAAGAATAGAAGGTGCGGATAAATTCTTAAGTGGTTTTAAAATGATTTATGATAACTTACTAGAAATCTTAAAATCAAAAGGTGTATCTGAAATAGATGCTTTAAATAAACCATTTGATCCAAATATTATGAATGGTGTTGCAACCGAGATTAATAATGAGGTAGAAGCAGGTACTGTTCTTGATGTTTTACAAAAAGGATATATGTACAATGATAAAATACTAAGGTCAGCTATGGTTAAAGTAAGTGAAAAAAATAATGAAGCACAATAATCACACGTTTATTGATAGTGAATCTTTTGAACTTATTCCTGATAGCAAAATCATTGAAGTAGATGATGATATAGCTGAGGCAATATCAATATTAAATAAAAAAGGATATAAAACCGAATACTGCTGTAGTGGTCATATTAGTTCTAATGACTACTATAGTATGATTTGTGATAAATGTTTTCTAAATGAAGAAAAATTAAAAGAAGATTATATCGAATATTATATTTGCGATGTTACTGATAAAAGATTTAAAATTATTTATCCTAGAACAGTAACTTCAATTTATATCAAATTTGCAGAAGATTATAAGTTTAAGAATTTACCTCCAGGATTCGAAAAAATAAAAACGTTTGACGAGGAAAATTTTGATACTATCGAACATATTATTGATTACTATCGAGATAATAAAGTTCGTGATAATAAAGATGTTTATAATGAAATAAAAGAATATAATAAATTACTCTTAGATTGGGTTAAAAAATTACCCTTAAATAAAAATTGAAAGGAATGATAAAGATGAGTAAAATTATAGGAATCGATTTAGGTACCACAAATAGTTGTGTTGCCGTATTAGAAGGAGGAGAACCTAAGGTTATAACTAACCCTGAAGGAGCTCGTACAACACCTTCAGTTGTGGCATTTAAAGGCGACGAAGAAATGGTAGGGCAAATTGCTCGTAACCAAGCTGTAACTAATGCTAAAAATACAATTTCTTCTATTAAAAGAAAAATGGGTACAGCTGAAAAAGTGGAAGCTAATGGCAAGAAATATACTGCTGAAGAAATAAGTGCTAAAATTCTTGCTAAACTTAAAAGAGATGCTGAGGCTTATTTAGGTGAAAAAGTTACTAAAGCTGTAATCACTGTTCCTGCCTACTTTAATGATGCTGAACGTCAAGCTACTAAGAATGCTGGTAAGATTGCAGGCCTTGAAGTAGAAAGAATTATTAATGAACCAACCGCTGCCGCTTTAGCATATGGTCTTGATAAACAAGATAAATTACAAACTATTTTAGTTTATGACTTGGGTGGTGGAACATTCGATGTTTCTATTATGGAACTTGGTGATGGTGTTTTTGAAGTTAAATCTACTACCGGAAATAACCGTTTAGGTGGTGACGACTTCGATAATCGTATCATTGACCATTTAGTTGCTGAATTCAAAAAAGAAAACAGTATTGATTTATCTAAAGATAAAATGGCTATGCAACGTATTAAAGATGCTGCTGAAAAAGCTAAAAAAGATTTATCTGGTATGACTACTGCATCTATTAGCTTACCATTTATTGCCCAAAATGATGAAGGGCCAGTTCATTTTGAAACTACTTTAACTAAAGCTAAATTTGAAGATTTATGCCGTGATTTATTTGATTCAACTATGGAATCAGTTCGTAAAGCTCTAAAAGATGCTAAATTAACTGCTAAAGATATTGATAAAGTAATTTTAGTTGGTGGTTCAACCCGTATTCCATATATCCAAGAATTAGTTAAAAAAGAACTTGGTCAAGAACCTAATAAGAGCGTTAACCCAGACGAAGTTGTTGCTATGGGTGCAGCTATCCAAGGTGGTGTTTTAACTGGCGAAGTAGAAGATATTGTTTTACTAGATGTTACACCATTATCGCTAGGACTTGAGACTTTAGGAAACGTTATGACTGTTTTAATCCCAAGAAATACTACAATTCCAACTAGCAAGAGTCAAGTATTCTCAACTGCCGCTGATAATCAACCAGCCGTAGATATTCATGTATTACAAGGTGAAAGACCAATGGCTTATGACAATAAGACTCTAGGTAACTTCCAACTTACAAATATTCCACCAGCTCCACGTGGCATACCTCAAATTGAAGTTAAATTTGATATTGATGCTAATGGTATCGTTAATGTTACAGCAAAAGACCTTGGCACAAATAAAGAACAATCTATTACTATTACTTCTTCAACTAATTTAAGCGATGAAGAAATAGATAAAATGATGAAAGAAGCTGAAGCTAATAAAGAAGCTGACGAAAAACGTAAAGCTGAGGCCGAAGTTCGTAATGAAGCTGATAGTATGATTTTTGCTACTGAAAAAGCTATCAAAGATTTAGGCGATAAAGTAGACGAAAAAGATAAGAAAGATGCTGAAGAAAAAATCGAAGAACTTAAAAAAGCTATGGAAGCTAATGATGTTGATGATATTAAGAAAAAGACTGAAAGTTTAAATGAAATAGCCATGAAGTTAGCTACTAAAGTTTATGAAGAAGCTGCTAAAAAAGGCGAAAATAATACTTCAGAAGCTGAGGCTGAACCTACAGATAATAAAGATAAAAAATCTAAGAAAACAGATGATGATGTTGCTGAAGCTTCATACGAAGAAAAATAAACAGAGTTCTAGTAAAGCTAGAACTTTCTGTTAGTTGAAAGGATAATCATGGCAAAATTACGAAAAGACTATATTGAAGATTTAAAATGGAGTGTCAAAGATTTATATAATTCCGATGCTGAGTTTAACGATAAAATTAATGAACTTATTGCAAAGCTCCCAACTATAAAAAAATATAAAGGGCATCTTCTTGATAATGCCACAACTTTATACGAAGCTCTTAAGTTTGATACCGAATTTAATAAAGATTTAGAGCAAGTTTATATATATGCTCATATTCAAAATGACCAAGATACCACTAATACTTATTACCAAGAATTATTTGGTAAAGCATATAAACTATATCAAACTTATTGTGAAGAAACATCATTTATTGTTCCTGAATTATTAAAACAAAAATATGATGTTATAACAAATTTTCTTGCGGAAGAACCTAAACTTAAAGAATATGAAAGAGTTTTAAAAGACATATATAAATTAAAAAAACACATTTTAAGTGCTAAAGAAGAAAAACTAATATCTAGTATTTCGAGTGTTTTTAAAACGTCTGATGAAGTATATTCTTCTTTAAGTGATGCGGATATGGTATTTGGTAAAATTACGAATGACTTAGGCGAAGAGGAAGAATTAACGGAAAAAAGTTATCGTAGGTTTATTGAAAGCTCCAATCGTGAAGTAAGAAAAGAAGCATTTACCAGACTATTAAATACTTATGGTAATTTCAAAAATACTTATGCATCACTTTTAGCTAGTGAAGTTAATAAAAATAATCGTCTTGCTAAAGTAAAAAAATATAAAAGTGCTTTAAGTGCTTCTTTGTTTCGCAATGACATTCCAGAACGTATTTATACTAATTTAATTAATTCTGTTCAAAAAAATATTAAGCCTTTATCCAAATTTTGGGCTTTAAAAAGAGAAATGCTTGGAGTAGAAGAACTTCATATATATGATACTTTTGCTCCTATAACTAAAGAAATTAGACATGAGTATACAATACAAGAAGCACAAGAGCTTCTTAATAAATCATTAAGTGTATTAGGTTCTGACTATCTTAAAAACTTAAGCTTAGCATTTAGTGAAAAATGGATAGATTTTTGTCCTAATGATGGCAAAAGAAATGGGGCATATTGTACTGCTTGCTATAATGTCCATCCTTATGTATTATTGAGTTTTGATGGCACTTTAAATAATGTTTCTACCCTTGCTCATGAGTTAGGACATGCAATGCATTATTATTATGCGATTAAAAATCAAAGCTATAATGACTATGGTTATTCCATTTTTGTCGCAGAAGTAGCAAGCCAAGTAAATCAAATTTTATTAAGCAAGTATTTGATAGCTAATACAACTAGCAAGGATGAAAAAAGTTATCTTATTGATGATTTAATAAGCGATTTCAAATCAACTATATATCGTCAAACCATGTTTGCTGAGTTTGAACGTACTATTCACGAATTAGAAGCCTCTGGTGAAATTTTAACTCATGAACTTTTATGTGATACATATTATAAATTAAATAAAGCTTATTTTGGTGAAAACATTATAGTTGATGAATGCATTAAATATGAGTGGGAACGTATTCCGCACTTTTATATGAATTTCTATGTTTATCAGTATGCAACTGCTTATGCTGCGGCAATTAAAATTGCAAGTGATATTTTAAATAATAAAGAAAATGCAGTTTCGAATTATTTAGAGTTTTTAAGCCTTGGCTGTACTAAAACACCAATTGAGTCTTTAAAAATTGCTGGAGTTGACATGGAAGATGCTAAAACTTTAGATGCCGCTTTTGCCTATTTTGATGATTTAGTAACAGAACTTATAAAATTAAAAGAAATATAGAGGTGTATAAAAATGAATAAAAAAGATTATTATGAGGTTTTAGGTGTATCTAAAACCGCAACTGATGAAGAAATAAAAAGAGCTTTCCGTCGTCTTGCCAAAACATACCATCCTGATAATAAGCAAACAGGAGATGAGGCTAAATTTAAAGAAGTCGGCGAAGCTTATGCTATTTTATCTGACCCTGCCAAAAGACGACAATACGACCAATTTGGTCATCAAGCATTCACGAATAATGGTGGAGCTAATTATAGTGGCTTTAGTGCGGAAGATATAGATTTGAGTGATATCTTTAGTGATTTATTTGGCGGTAGCTTTAGCGGGTTTAGTGGATTTTCTGGTTTTGGAGGTGGAACACATTCTAGTTCTAAGCGGCCACGAAAAGGGGAAGATAGCCTCGTTAGTGTAACTCTTACTTTTGAAGAAGCAGCCTTTGGTTGCAAAAAAGAAATTAGTCTTGACTTAAATGAGAAATGTCCTAAATGTCATGGTGATGGTGGCTTTAAAGAAACGACTTGTTCTACCTGTGGCGGTTCTGGTCGTATTATTAGCGAGCAGCGCTCCTTATTTGGCGTATTCCAAACTCAAACTACATGTAATGCGTGTGGTGGCTCTGGTCATACATACAAGGAAATATGTAGCGAATGTAGTGGAAAGGGGCATGTAAGAGTTCGTAAATCAATTGAAGTTACTATACCTGAGGGCATTGACACTGGTTACCAGCTACGTATATCTGGTAAAGGTGGTGCTGGTTTTAACGGAGGTCCAAATGGTGATATCTACTTAGAATTTAAAGTAAAACCTCATGAATTATTTGAGCGAGAAGAAGAAGATGTTTATTTAGAAGTACCACTTACTATAACTGAGGCTATATTAGGATGTAAAAAAGAAATACCAACATTAACTGGTAATGTCATATTAGATGTTAAGCCAGGCACCCAATCTCACGAAAAAGTAAAACTTAAAGGTAAAGGCGTTAAAAAGATAAATGGCCTTGGTAAAGGTAACATGTATGTTATATATAATGTAGTTATACCTAGCAAATTAACAATGTTCCAGAAAAAACTTCTAAAAGAATTATCTGAAACTAATCTAGAAGACAGTAGCGAATTTAAAAATTTCAAAAAATACATATAGGCATCAAATTGATGCTTTTTTAATTTACTAATATTATTTAAATTGACTTTTAAAAAAAATCCTTATATACTTAAAATAAGGGTGAAAGACTTATGCAAACAAAGTATAAACGAACATTAACATTTATTGGCTCTTTAATAGCTATTTGTCTTTTTATTGGCACATCATATCTTTTTTATGACAAAATAACAAACCCTCCTACCGAAGTACAAGTTGACGAAGAACTATCTATAAATTTTATTAATGGTAGTACCATTCAAAGTCGTAATAATGAATACAACTTTTCCATCACTAATAATGGTTCCACGAGTGTTTATTATGATATCAAAATTAAAAATTTAAAAAAATATCAAGAAAATATTGAATATAGCATCTTATCCCACGAATCTAATATCTCTTTAAATCGGGAAGTGCTTAAATTAGATAATAACCTTATTGCTGATAATATTTTAATTTCCGCGGGCACAACTCAAAATTATAGTCTTCAAGTATTTAATAATAAAGAAACAACTTTTAATATTGAAATAAAAAAAATAGTTAATCCTGAAGAATACTTTTATAGTACTATTTTAAAAAACAATAAAATATCTGAATTAAAAACTAAACCAGGGGAAGAAACTTCAGAAATACAAGAAGGATTAATCGAAGACTTTGATGATAATGGCTTAATCTATTATTTCCGCGGTGATGTAACCAATAATTACGTTAAATTTGCCAACGCTTTATGGCGTATTGTCAAAATTAATAGTGATGGAACAGTTAAATTAATTTTAAATGACCAAGTATCTGACCTGACAATATTTAATAGTGATGATACTGATTTAGATGAAATTTCTAAAGCAACTATTGCCAAATCATTAAATTCTTATTATGATTTAAACTTAAATGATTATGATAATTATATTTCCAACTCTAAATATTGTTTTGAAAATAGTTTTACTGAAAATAGTGGCAACAAAGCTTATAATGGTTATACTAGACTTATAACTAATAAAATCCCGACATCTAATTGTTTAGGTACTAAAAAAACTAGCAAAATTGGTCTCTTAACCGCGGACGAAGTTTTTTTAGCCGGGGCTAGTTCCACTAATAATAACGAAAAATTTTATCTTTATAACAAAGATATCACTAAAGCGTGGTGGACCTCTAGTTTGGCTGAAAGTAAGAATAATGATTTTTATCCCTTCGTTATAAGTAAGGAAGGAAAAGTTGAATATAATCTTTCAGGAACTAGTTATCAAGGACTAAGACCTGTAATTAATATAATTCGCAAAGCCTCCGTAAGTGGTACTGGCTCTCTAAAAGACCCATACCTTATTAAAACTTCTTAAATGTAAATAAAATGAAAAATAAATGTAAAGGCTTTATTTATGCTTTAATATTTAACTATTTTCTGTTAAAATATATATATGTGTGGTGATAATATGCAAGTATTAAGTGATATCATAAGCTTTATAAAAACTTTATCCTTTGTTGATGTTGTCTTTTTCGGCGCCGTATTAGCTCTTATGATGCTCATAATTACCCTAATATATTTTATTAAAGAAAACAATGAAGAAGATGATAAAGAAGTTAAAACAAGTGTTACATCCTTAGAAAAACAAGTTATAGAACCTTCTGCTAATAATGAAATAACTAATTTAAAAGAAATAACTGCGGCTCTTGAAAAAGCTGAGCCTTCTGCAATAAATTTAAATAATTATGAAGTAGAGCAAGAAGAAAAAGCAATTATTAGTTATGACGAATTAATTAAACATAAAAATAACTTTGCTATTAATTTTAGTGAAGAAGAAAATATTGATGAAAACTTAACTGTTAAAAAAGTCGATTTAGATAATCTTCTAAATAAAGAAAAGGAAGAAAAACCACTTATTAATGTAACAGTTATTTCTTATGAAAAAGAAGAAGCCTTTTTAAAAGCCCTTAAAGCTTTACAACAGACTTTAAATTAGTTAATTTAGGGGGTGTAAAATGACATTTAAAATAGTTACTTTAGGATGCAAAGTAAATACTTATGAAAGCGAATATATGGTGGAGTGCTTACTGGCCTCTGGCTATCTTTATAAAGCTGAAAATCCCGATATAATAATTATAAATACTTGTAGTGTTACGAATAACGCTGATAGTAAATCTAAAAAAATGGTTAGAAGAGCCAGAAGAGAAAATCCAAATAGCACCATCGTTGTTTGTGGATGCAGTTCCCAAAATAATCAGAGTGTTTATAAGAATATGGGAATTGACATCTTAATTGGTAATAAAGAAAAGAGTAAGATTAGTGAGCTCTTAAGAGATTACTTTGAAACCCATGAAAAATATACTTATTTTACCAATAATCGTGATTTAGAATTTGAACCTATGAGGATAATTAAGTTTAAGAGTCATACTAGAGCATTCATTAAAATCCAAGATGGTTGTAATAATTTTTGCTCTTATTGTATAATTCCTTATACTCGAGGTAATATTCGTAGTAAAAATTTTAACGAAATAATTCAAGAAACCAAAACTCTTGTTAAAAATGGTCACAAAGAAATCGTTTTAACAGGTATTCATACTGGTTCATATAATTATGATAATCATAATCTTAGTGATTTAATTAAAAGCCTTGCGAGCATTACTGGTCTAGAACGCATTCGTTTATCTAGTATTGAAATTACGGAGTTAGATGCTAATTTTATGGAAGTATTAAAAAATAATCCCAAATTAGTTAACCATTTACATATTCCACTGCAAAGTGGCAGTGATAACATTCTAAAACGGATGAATCGTAAATATGATAAAGCTTATTTTGCTACTAAAATTAAAGAAATTAGAAGCATTCGTCCTGATATTTCCATTACAACTGATGCAATAGTTGGGCATCCTTATGAAACAGATGCTGATTTTGAAGAATATTTAGATTTTTGTCGCTTAATTAATTTTAGTAAAATTCATGTTTTTCCTTATTCTCTTCGAACCGGGACTGCCGCAAGCCTTATGCCCCAAGTGCCTGATACAAAGAAAAAAGAGCGAGCTAAAGCTTTATTAAATCTTTCAAATGAATTAGAATTTAATTATCTATATCAATTCTTAAACAAAGAAGTCGAAATTATCACAGAAGAATATATTGATGAATTTGTATGTGGTCATACTAGTAATTATTTGAAAATTTATCTAAAAGGTGATTATAAGATAAATACTATTTATCTTTGCAGGATAGACGAAATAAAAAATAATATTGGTTATGCACATGTAGTAGCTTGTCTAAATGAAAAAATAAGTATATAATTAAAGTGGTGGTAATATGAATAAGAATCTTGATGCAGCAATTAAGAATTTAAAGCCCGGGGAAAGTAAAAAAGTAAATATCGATTTCGCAAATATTAATGGCAAAACTGTAATTGTAAGAATAAGTCCAGAATTAAGCTCTGATGAGATTTTTGAACGTGCTATAACGAAAACATCTAGCAAAGTAATTCCATTTCAAGCGGGTGGAGATACTATAACTCCTGAAATTAGAGGAAGTATTAATCTGGAGGCTCTTAAAACTAAGAAAAGTAAATTTGCTTTGCTTAAGAAGAGTATTGCCTCAAAGGTTGCTCAATATAAAAAATTTTTGAAAACGCCCGAACAAGATCTAGATTATTATGTAGATGAATTAGGTCGCAAATATGAAATAAATGAAGATGATTATCACGTTTATTTTGATGATAGTCGGCCAAACTTGGAATTTTCATATTATTTAATGGTTGATGAATTTGGCACAACTTGGGAATATACGGTTTTAGAAGGTGGTGTCATTGGTAAATTTTTAAATTCTGAACGCACGATAATTGAAGTTGATGGGGTAGCTTATAATTTTGGCTTAGAAGGTATTGATTATGACCATCCTCTTAATTTTCCTACCAGACATTAAAGGAGTAACAAATGAATTACATCAAAGGTAAAATACGTAATATTATTTATGAGAACAAAGAAAACGGCTATGTAGTCGCTGTTTTTCGCATTAAAGAAACTAATGATAATTTAATGCTAGAATATGTAAATAAAACAGTGACAATTACCGGGGTCTTTCTTGATATCAATAGCGAAGAAATTTTTGTTTTATATGGTAGTCCTATTCGCCATGAACGTTTTGGCTTTCAATATAAAGTAGATTCTTACGAAAAAGAGAAATTAACTAGTGAAGATGCTGTAATAGAATTTTTAGCTAGTTCTCTTATTAAAGGGTGCGGCGAAAAAACAGCAAAAAAAATCGTTGAAAAACTAGGTGTTAATGCTATTAAACTCATCAAAGAAGATGAAAGTATTCTTTTAAGT
The DNA here is from genome assembly GCA_948470005.1 of uncultured Mycoplasmatota bacterium. Next base: position 28,783 of record CAOKNI010000006.1, on the reverse strand, counting down.
GTCGCTGGGATTACCGAGTCTAAAGCGAAAACAATCCGTGCTTCTCTTTTAGCTTATTCTGATTCGGATGATTCTTTAGTTAAATTAAAAGAATTAGGTTTTTCGATACAAGAAGCAACTAAAATCTATAAAAAATATCAAGAAGCAACCAAACATATAATTGAGTGTGATTTGTATGTCCTAGGAGAAATTTTAGATTTTAATAAAATCGATACAATTTTTAAAAAAAATCATGATGAATATGATGTTATTCGGCTTAAAGCGTGCCTATTAGAAGCCATGAAGCGTTTAAGTTTTAATAATGGTGATACATATTGCTATAAAGAAGAAATAAATGATGCTTTGAAAAAAGAATTTAATCTTCTACTAGAAGATATTACTTTTGAAGAAATAATTTATACTTTAGAAGAAGAAAATAAAATAGTTGTCGAACAGGATTTATATTACTTAACTGAAAATTATGAGGCTGAAGGTGATATAGCCGAGAACTTATTTAATATGAATGCAACCAACAAAACCCCAATTTATGATTTTGATACCGATTTAGCAGCGATTGAAGAAGAATTTCATGTTAAATATAACGAAGATCAGCGTCATGCCATTAAAGAGGCTTTAGAAAATAAAGTAACAATCATATCAGGAGGACCTGGAACAGGTAAAACAACAATTATTAATGCTATTGTAAGACTTTATATAAAAATGCATAACTTCTCACCAATGGAAGTTTTAGCAAATATTGCTCTTTTAGCTCCAACTGGCCGCGCTAGCAAAAAAATGAGTATGTCAACATCACTTCCGGCAATGACTATCCATCGTTATTTAAAGTGGAATAAAGACACTAATAATTTTGGCGTTAATGAGTATCATAAGAGTAGTGAGAATTTAATTATTGTTGATGAAATGAGTATGATTGATATAAACCTTTTTAGTGCTTTATTAAAGGGTATTAAAAGTAATGTCCAACTAATTATGGTTGGTGATGTTTTCCAACTTCCCTCAGTAGGACCCGGTTTAATATTAAGTGATTTAATTGAAAGCGATTTATTTACGTTTTGTCCTTTAGAGCGGATTTATCGTCAAAGTGAAAACTCTTATATCCCTTATCTTGCTTTAGAAATCAAAAATAGAGATTTATCAGAAGATTTTATTAGCCAAAAAGATGATTATAACTTCTTAGAAGCAGACTCTATCCATATTAAAGAAATGATTAGACGAATTTGTCTTATGAGTAAAGAAAAAGGTCTAAATGAAAATGATATTCAAATATTAGCGCCTATGTATAAAGGGGAAAATGGTATTGATAATTTAAACATTTCGTTGCAAAAACTATTTAACCCAGCAAGTCCTAAGAAAGAAGAAATAAAAATCGGTGAAATAACTTATCGGGAGCAAGACAAGATTTTGCAACTTCAAAATAATCCTGATTGTAATGTCTTTAATGGCGATATTGGTTATATTAGGAAAATAAATAAATTAGGTGGTAAAAAAGATACTGTTATCATTGATTTTGAAGGTAATAAAGTAGAATATACAAAAGAAGACATGTTCCAAGTAAAACATGCTTATGCTATAACTATCCATAAAAGCCAAGGAAGTGAATTTTCTCATGTTATTTTACCAGTATCCAAAAGCTATTACAAAATGCTTTATAATAAATTAATATATACAGGGGTATCACGTGCTAAAAAAAGCTTAATTATCATTGGTGAAGCAAACGCCTTTATGATGGCTATTAATAATGATTATGCCAGTCATCGTAAAACATCTCTAAAAGAAAAATTATTGCATAAATTCTTAAAAATTGGTGCATAATATAAATGAGGTGGATAATATGAAAAAAATGATGGTTGGAAGCATGATTGCTCTAGGTATGGGTGCAGGTATGATGGCTTACTGCTTAACTAATAAAGACACTAAGAAAAAAGCTAAAAAATTAGTTAATAATGCCATGGATATGGCAAATAATAAAATAAATGCTATGAAATAGAGAAAACTCTATTTTTTTAATGCAATATATGCTAAACTTAAAGTATTCACTCGCTAGAAAGGCAATTATGATATTAAATAGTAATAGTTTATTAAATATTTATGGTGGAACTAAACTAGAAAAGTTATTCCCAAAAACCACTTGGTTTATTCGCTATATAAGAGTATATCTTCTAGTTCGTAAATTATTTATTGATTAAAAGAGGCATCTATCAATTTAGATGTCTTTTTCTTTACTATAATATTTAGGACTATCAGTTTTACCTAATAAATAATCAGCACTTACTCCATACTTTTTACAAATTGTGTATAGAAAATGGATAGCAATTATATGAATTCCTTTTTCATATTTAGATATGGCACTACGGTTTATGTTTAAAATTTTAGCTAATGCATCTTGCGTAAGTTTATTCTCTTTTCTAAATATTTTTAATAATTTTCCAGAACGAGCAAGGTTAATTTCTTCGTTTTTAAGTATATAATTACATTCATTTGTAAAGCCAAAAATAAAATCTAATGAAACATTAAAATAATTACTCAGATTATTCAAATACTTTAATGGAATAATTTCATATTCTGTTTCATATTGGTTATATAATCCTTTATAAATACCTAATACATTTGCAAGTTCATACTGCTTTAACCCTTTACTTTCTCTTAAGACAATTAAACGTTCTTTATACATGTTATTCACCAATAATATTTTCTCATAAAAGCGTTTATAAAAAATAATGTCTCGGAATAGTCACGTTTTTCTTGACTTTTATGATATACGATTGGGGTAGTGACGTCGGACATGAAAAAATGCCAACCTGTAAGGGATGGCACATGTCAAACGAATTGGCAAGTGCTTTGTACAAGCATCTCGCTTAAACTAACAATAATATATTTTTAAACTTTTGTAAAGATAAAATAATTAATATTGACTTGAAGCAGGTATTTAAAATATAATTAGGTTGTAGTAATGGGTTAATCTAAAACAAGTACCATTTCGGCATGTCTCCGTATAACTTCAACAGTGGCAATGCTAACGTGTTCAATGTGAATTCGAATGGCAACCTCGACTGGAACAACGTGAACAATACGTTTGGTGTGCGCCCAATATCCTTTTAAAACTCAAGTGATGGTTAAGGCTATCATAAGTAGAATTAGGATACAAGATTAGCCCAAAGAGAAATCTTGAATATTTGATACTGATGTTTCGTATCTTGAATATGAAGCTAGAACAGTATCTTTTTATTTTTTCTTTAATAGTTTCGGTAAAATAAAACATCATTCGAAAGAATGATGTACTAAACTTGGCAGGGACCATTAAAGCAAAAGTAAAGTTATTTTAAAAATTATTTTGCTTCTGCAATTAGTTTATAATTATCTTCTATACTTCTTTTAGTTCTTTTAACACATTCACTCCCAAAATCAGGCAAAAGATGTAAATGTACATGTTTAACTTTTTGGTCATCACCATAATTCATAAGTAGTGTCATAGATTTAGCTTCCATAGCTTCCATTAAAGTTGGTCTTAGCCTTTGAGCTACCAAAAACAAATGACTACATATTTCCTCATCAAGCTCTGTGTAATCAGTATAATGTTTTTTAGGAATAATAAGTAAATGACCATCTACCGCCGGACTAGCATCCATAATAACTATTACTAAATCATCCTCATATACTATATTACTATTTATTTCTTTATTTGCAATTTTACAAAAAATACAATCCAACTTTTCATCACCAATTTAATTGTATCATAAAAAAACAAACTTTTATAGTTTAAATCTAAGTTTAATGTTATAATCGCTAATTTTCATTTGAAATTACGTTTTTAGATAAAAAACTGCAATAAGTCAAATAAATTAAGTATTTTTTACAAACCTGCATTTAGTCTAAAAATTTACGGTTTAGTATTATAATATTTTAAAGAAGTGAGTTTAATGGTAAACATATCAAGCGGAATCAATATGGATTCTAGTTTTATAAATTTAAAGGAGATAGACAAAAAACAAGTTAGAGAAGAAGTGCATAAACTTATGATAGAAAAAGAAGATATAATATATGCCTTTCAAACTATAAGAGATTAAGTAATATTTACTAATGAAAGAGTATTTGTGGTCAATGTAAAAGGAATAACCAGTAAAAAAATCGCATATTTTTCTTATCCGTATTCTAAAATTCAATATTATGGTATTGAGACTGCTGGACTTTTAGATATAGACAGCGAGCTTATAGCGTTCAGTGATGGTAAAAGATTACAATTTGACTTTCAAGCTAATATTGATAAAAACGATAAGTGCTTTAATATCTAAATTTATTTTATAGCAATAAAAATCTTAAAAAAGTGTACTTTTATCCTACTTTTGCATAGATTAAAATAGAGGAGGAATAAAAGTGGCAAGTTATAAAGAGATAGTTACAAAGGCGGTTGTGGGCAAGGCCAAAAAAAACACTATATCGAAATTTGTAGTTCACCCTGAAGAAACACCAGATACCGTTTTAGGGTGTTGGGTTATTAATCATACCTTTGAAGGTAAAAATGACCATGGTATTGTAAACATTAATGGTTCATTTGATGTTAATGTTTGGTATTCTTATAATAATGATACTAAAACTGCCGTAACTACCAAAAGATTTAATTATACTGATAAAATGAATATACGTCTAAAGTATGGAGCTCATTTAAGTGATGCTTCTGAAATAATAGTAAGGAGTTTAAATCAACCAACTGTAACAGATGTATCAATTAATAACGGGTCAGTTAATTTATCTGTTGAAAAAGAACTAGGAGTTGAAGTCGTAGGAAGTACGATGATTAAAGTAAGTGTTGAAGACGACCCTGATGACTATGAAGTAATTGAGGATTTTGATGAAGAGGCAGATAATGCTGAAATAAACGACATCAATGAAGATTATTTATCATAAGTCAACCAAAAATAGTTGACACATAAATATTAATTTGATACAATGTAGAAACAAAGGAGGCAATTTACATGGCAGTTAAATTAAGACTTAAAAGAATGGGTGCTAAGCAAAAACCATTTTATCGTATTGTTGCTGCAGATTCTAGAAGTCCTAGAGATGGTCGTTTTATTGAAGCTGTAGGAACATATAATCCTGTTAAAAAACCAGCCGAAGTAACTATTAATGAAGAGTTAGCTTTAAAATGGTTAAAAAATGGAGCTGAACCAACTGAAACAGTAAGAGCAATTCTTTCTAAAGAAGGTATCATTGCAAAACATGCAGCTGCAAAAAAAGAAGGTAAGTAATAAATGAATTTAACCGATTTTGTAACTTATTTAGTAAGTAACCTTGTTAAAAATCCTGATTTAGTTAAAGTCAGCAGCTTTGAGTCTGAAGAAGAGGGAACAATCGTAGAAATATTGGTTGCAAACGCTGATATGGGTGCGGTTATAGGGAAACTTGGAAGCAATGCTAAAGCATTAAGAACAGTTATTCAAGCCTATGCTTATAAAAATAATATGGGCCGAATAAAAGTAAATATTGATGCATTTTAAGAGCAAAGTAAGCTCTTTTTTCTTTTATCTATTATATCAATTCCTCTTGTAATTTTCGTTTATCCTTTTATTCTGATTTTTCTAATATTTAATTTGACATTACGGCAAATGGAAACGATATTTATGAATACACGCATTATTATTGTGAAAACAATATAGAACTATATGCATATTCTATAGGAGCAATAGATAGCTTTCATCATAGTATTGGCAAATATTATGAATTTTTAAAAATTGATGATATAATATATATATTATCGTGAAAGAAATGAAAAAACCGATATAGAATATAATGAATATTTAAAAAATCATAACTGTAAATTAGTTGGAGAGTAATATGAATTTAAGTAAAATATCTAAATTTATTAAATTAAAAAGAAAAGAGCACGGCTTAGCTCAAGAAGAATTGGCACAAAAATTATTTGTAACTGAAAAAGCAATATAAGGTAGGAAACTGGAAGGGAAACTCCAGATATATCTTTATTGCTTCCATTAGCTAAAGAATTAAATGTTGAGGTTTCAGAATTATTAAATGGTGAAATTCGTTATAAATCTAAAAATAAATTTGCTGAGCTTATTGAATATAACGAGCCTCACCGCAAATCTAAATTTAACTATTACTTGTTTCTCATTTTCCTCTTTTATTTGCTATCAATATTAACTATACCTAAGGTTTGAATATAATCCTAATATTATTTTTTACGTTTATTTATGATTTTGGTCTCTTCGTTATTTATTATTATAGCCAATAAATTGTATGAAAATTTATATGTTGAAAAAATTAAAAACAAAAATATAGCTATAAAATTCACTCAAAGCATTATTTTTATTTATTATATCATTCTATTATTTAATATGGTAATATTTGCACGATACCAAACGATTCAAGGTTACAATTTAGTGCCTTTTCATTCGATTATATCATCATTTCAAATTAATAGTTTTTATTCTATTGCCATTAATATATTTGTGAATTTTTTGGTATTTATGCCACTCCAATATTTTATGTTAGAATTATTTAGAATTCGTAAATTTTTTCACAACCTACTTTTATCTTTTTTAATTCTTCTTTTTATCAAAATATTTCAGTATATATTTCATGTTGGTATATTTGATATAGATGATATTATATTGAGTGTTTTGGGGATGCAGTTTTATTACTTTTGCCATACTAAGTTTCAACATTGTATTAAAAATAAGTTTCTGTGTCAATAAAATGTAGAAATAACATTTTTCTCTTCTATTTTAATTTATATAATTTATAATATATATTAGTGAAATAAAATTCCCATTTAAATATTTATATAGAAAGCAGGATAAAATGAAAAAAAGAATTATTAGCGCCATTGTTATGCTAGTCCTAGTTATTCCACTAATTTGGTATGGAGGGAATCTCTTTAAAATTGGTGTTGCTATCGTCGGAATTTTAGCTTTAAAAGAAATATTAGATTTAAAAATAAGCCATAAAGAACTTCCTTTTATCGCGACTCTTATTAGTGTGATATCACTTCTTCTTCTAATATTAGCTGAATATGATGGTTACTCGATTATGTATGGCGTTACTTATAAAGGATTAGCTATTTTACTTTTAAGTTTACTTGCTTTAACTCTCTTTTATAAAGATAATCGCTTTTCAGTAACAGATGCCTTATTTCTAATCGGCTCGATTTTGCTTATTGGTGTTTCGTTTAATACAATGATTTTAGTTCGCGTATTTAGTTTATATAAATTTCTTTATTTAATATTAATCTTTATCTTAACCGACACCTTTGCTTATTTAGGAGGCCGTGCCTTAGGACATCACAAACTAATACCCGATGTTAGCCCTAATAAAACGATTGAAGGCAGCATTATTGGTTCTGTGGTAGGAACAGTTGGAACATGTATTTTTTATCATTTTTTGGTTAATCCTATAACTATTAAAGTTATAATTGCAACTTTTGTTTTATCAATAATTGGTCAAATAGGGGATTTAATCTTTAGCAAACTAAAAAGAGAAAATAATATTAAAGACTTTAGCAATCTAATACCTGGACATGGTGGCATTCTAGACCGTCTTGATAGTACAATTGCGATAATGCTTGGTTATTTAATATTTTATACAATTTTATAAGGAGGATATATTATGTGGTTTTTAACATTAATTTTACTAATTTTAATACTTGGAGTTATTATATTAGTTCATGAATTTGGTCATTTTATAACTGCCAAACTATTTAAAGTTCATATTTATGAATTTTCAATTGGAATGGGGCCTGTTATAAAAAAACATAAAGGGCGTGATGGAATTGATTATAATATCCGCGCTTTTCCTATTGGTGGCTTTGTTTCCATGGCTGGCGAAGTCTATGAGGACGATACTGAGAATAAAATCAAAAAAGAAGATTTTATGTGTAATAAAAAATGGTGGCAGCGAATTATTATTTTAGCCGCAGGTGTATTTAATAACTTTGTGCTAGCTATTTTAATTTTATTTGTTATGGCTCTTATTTGGGGAAGCACTAGTCTTACTCCTAAAGTTGGCGAAGTAATTGATGACTTTCCTGTAAAAGAGGCTGGGATAAAAGCTGGAGACACTATTTTAGAAATTAATAATCATAAAGTTTCAACCTGGGACCAAGCTCAAGTATATTTGGTTATGAAAAGCAAAAATGATACTTATACTTTTCTAATTAAACATGCAGATGGTAAAACTGAAAAATATAATATTACTCCTAAAGTAACTAAAGACAAAGAGGGAAATGATACTAGAGCTTTTGGCTTTAAAATAGCGATAGAAGAGAGTCATGGCTTCTTAGCTAGTATTAAATATGCTTTTCAAAAATTTGGTAGTTTAATAAGTACCATGTGGATTACTGTTATAAATTTATTTACTGGAGCTATCTCTTTAAGTAGTTTATCAGGACCTGTAGGAATATATCAAGTTGTGGGAGCAAGTATTAGTGCCGGAGTATCACAGCTTATCTATCTTATTGCTTTCTTAAGCATTAACGTTGGGCTTATAAATATTTTACCAATGCCTGCTTTCGATGGTGGACGTATACTTTTCTTATTAATAGAAAAGATAAAAGGTAGTCCCGTAAATGCCAAATTTGAAAATTGGTGTCATACAATATTTTTTATACTTTTAATATTGTTAATGATTTATATAACTATATTTGATATTATTAGGTTCTAATTAATTGCTATAATTTTAAAACATCTATTCTTCGGAGTGGATGTTTTAAAGTTTTTATTTTTAAAATAGCATTGGTTACACTTAGAAAATAAGTAATTGCTTTTTCCCTAAAATAGGCTTATAATTGATATATATAAATCGTTCCAATAGTTCAATCGGATAGAATGCTAGCCTCCGACGCCAGCGATATGGGTTCGACTCCCGTTTGGAACACCATAATTAAGACATTTAGGGTGCTAACAACACTCTTTTAAAATACTTATAAATAACTTTAAAATTTTTTATTTCAATTTAAAATGGCAACAAATATTTTAAACGTTCTTAAAAACTTTGAAATTAAACTTAAAGTATGCTATTATAAAAAGCAACAGAAAAGAGGGCATCTTATGTCTAAAAATAATATAACTAAAAAAATAGCTAATCATTTTTATAAAGGGCGTTATTTTGAAGCTAAAAAATTAATTATAAAATATTTAGAAAATGCACCTGTTATTGATAATAGCAAATTAGCTTACATATTTGGAATAACATTCTTTTATACCAACGATTATGAAGAAGCTATTAAATATTTAGATTTAGCTTCTACATTTACAACAGATAGTGATATTCTAATTAAAATTGCATTAACATATCGTTTGATGCGAAAATATGGTAAAGCAAAAATTGTTTTAGAGGGTCTAATAAATAGTGGCGAGTATCATGAATGTTTAGGCTATTATTTATTAGCTAAAACTCTATTTTTTGCTGGTGATTATAAATATGCTTTAGAACTTTTTGAACTTTGTCTTAGTTTACCAGGACATGAAAACCATCTTGCTAGCATCCAAAAGTATATAGTTAAATCTAAAAATCATCTCAGTAATAATACTAGCAAAATCGATTATAAGGTTTTTAAAGATGCTAATAAAAATATAGCAAGAGGTCACATTGTATATTTAAGAAGAGTAGAAAATCCCAAACCAAACGATTTAGGATTTTATAAAAGACCATATTTGATTTTTGATTTGAATGGTGATACCGTTTATGCTTTTGGGTTATCAATGGAACAAGTAACATCATTTAAATTGCTAGCGAGCACATGTAGTAGTCCAACTGACAAATACATTTTAAGTAGAGTAGTAACTTTAAATCTAAAAGATGTAGAATCCGTAGTTGGCTATGTTGAACCTGAGCATTTTAATGAAATAGCTTACTACTTATATAATTCACATCACCATTATTATAATGAATTTATCCCTTTAGTACCTAAAGATTTAAATATTGTTAATTTAAATAATGTTATTGTAGTTTATAATAGCGAAACTCAAAAAGAAGAATATTTCTATGTTTATGAAATAGAAGAGAATTGCTATAAGACAGTAAGATTAGATGTTTTAAATGGCCTATTTATTCCAAGTGATAATTTTTTAGATATTTCTTTGTCTACACCTTTATATGATGTTATTCCCTTAAAGGATAATATTGTTTCCTATATAAATTGTGCTCTTGATAATATACGCTTAGGTGGGAGATAAGGTAAATATGGAATATAAAAAATATATATAAAATTCAACAACACTTTCATAATAATAGATTTAACGAAGCTATCGCTTTAATAGATGAATATTTAAGCATTCCAGGTTTTGGTATGTTTGACATGTTAGCATATTATTATGGAGCTTCTTTGATGGCTTTAGGGAAAAAAGAAGAAGCTTTTAAATATTTAGAATTATCTTGTAATGTTTTAAGTACTACAAGTATTATGAAAATCCGTGTTGCTAATTGTTATCGCCATTATGACGAATATGAGCAAGCTAAAGCTATTTTAGAAAAATTAATTGCTGATGAAGATTATCAAGATTATAGTGGCTTTTATTTGCTAGCTAAAAATGAATTTTACGCAGTAATTATGAAAGAGCACTAAAATTGTTTTCTAGAGTTCGAAACTTAATTGATAAACCAGAAATTATTATTAAAATAGATGATTACCAAGCGAAAGCGCAAGAATATCTTTTGGTAGGAATTGATTATCAAGCTTTTTGTCATAGTGGTCAAAACTTATAAGTAGGTCATATCATTTATGTAAAATTTCCTGACTCTAAAATAATTGCTACAAGTTTTGATAAATATTATTATAAAAGAACTTACTTAATAACCAATATTACTGAAGAGGGGTATGAAGTCGTAAAATTAAATGTTCAAAATGGTGCTTTTTTCCCAGAAGAAGGAATTTTGTATAGGATTTGAAGCTTGCATCTTTGATGTAATTCCCCTTCATCCCCGAATAATTAGTCATATTAGTGATTATTTAGGACCAAATGTGAGACGATAATTTACCAAGTTTAGTATTAAATTATTAAACTTTTTTCTTTTTAAAGAAAAAATATATACTTTTAAACACTTGTATGCTAAGATTATATTAAGGTGATAAATATGTACAATTATATAATAGGAAAAGTCGTTATGCAAGAAAGCAATTTTATTGTTGTGGAAGCAAATAATATTGGTTATACCATTTTTGTTGCTAATCCTTTTAGTTATGAGATAGATACAACTGTTAAAGTGTATTTATATAATCAGATTAAAGAAGATGAATACAGTTTATACGGATTTAAAACTCTTGAAGATAAAAACTTATTTTTAAAATTAATTGGCGTCAAAGGTTTAGGGCCTAAAATGGCTATGCCCATATTAGCAACTGGAAGCATCGCTGGTATTATGGATGCTATTGAGCGCGAAAATATTTTATATTTAACCAAATTTCCTAAAATAGGCGAAAAATTAGCTCGTCAAATCATATTAGATTTAAAAGGTAAGCTAGTGAAAAAAGAAGATACTGTTTTAGCAGGGTCTTTTGATGAACTGGTTAGTGTCTTAGAAAGCCTTGGTTATAAAAATAGTGAAATTAAAAAAGTTTTACCAAAAGTAAACGCTTCTTTAGATATTGAGTCTCAAATCAAAGAAGCTCTAAAATTAATGTTAAAGTAGGAGGTATTATGACTATTGGAATAGATATTGATAGCACCATAACTTGTACTGGCGAAAAAACTAAAGAATGCTTACAAAAATTTGATGCCACCTGTTCAGATTATCATTTATTACCTCAAGATAAATACGTTGAATTTTTAGATAAGTATGAAGAATATATTCATGCAAATTGTGACCTAAAGCCTGGGGTTAAAGAAGCTTTTGAATATTTTAATAAGATGGGTTACCAAATCATTATTATTACCGCACGTAATAATGAGCATTGCCCTAACCAAGAAGAGGTTACAACCCAATATTTTAAACGCCACAATCTAAAATATGACAAGATAATTTTTGATACACCTGTTAAAGGAAAATGTGCTTATGAAAATAGTGTCTCCATATTTGTTGATGACAGGGAAAAAAATCTTGATGAAATAAGTGAATATGGCATTGAATGTCTTCACTTTAGTAGTAATCCAAATAGTAAATACCAGACATTTACTGATTGGCGTGATATAATAAAATATATGAAATCTAGAAAGGAGTAACAATGGAAGAAAGAATTATAGATGGAAATCCTTTAGAAGGCGATTTATTTGAACAAAGTTTGCGTCCTCAAAGTCTTGATGACTATATTGGTCAACAAGAAATTAAAGAAAATCTTCGCGTTTTTATTGAGGCTGCCAAGATGCGCGGCGAGTCGCTAGACCATGTCTTGTTATATGGGCCTCCTGGCCTTGGTAAAACGACTCTTGCTCATATTATTGCTAATGAACTAGGCAGTAATATTAAAACGGCTAGTGGTCCTTCTTTAGAAAAAAGTGGTGACTTAGCCGCGGTTCTTTCTAATTTAGAGCCGGGTGATGTTTTATTTATTGATGAAATTCACCGAATGCCTAAGTTCGTAGAAGAAATACTTTATCCCGCAATGGAAGATTTTGAGCTTGACATTATTATTGGTACTGATGGTAAAAGTCGTAGTATTAAAATAGATTTGCCACCTTTTACTTTAGTGGGAGCAACTACAAGAGCGGGTGACCTATCAAGTCCGCTTCGTGACCGTTTTGGTATTATTTCGAAATTAAATTATTATGCGAATAAAGAATTACAACAAATTGTTAAAAGGACAAGTCGTGTTTTAAATATGAATATTGCTGATGATGCGGCCTTAGAAATAGCCAAGCGTTGCCGTAAAACTCCACGTGTTGCCAATCGCTTATTTAAACGAGTTCGTGATTTTGCTTTAGTTGAAGGAACTGGAACTATTGATTATAAAATTACATCAGATAGTTTGAAACGCTTAAAAGTAGATGATTATGGACTTGACCAAATTGACATTGAATATTTAGAATCTTTAATTACTAAATTTAATGGTGGACCAGTTGGCGTTGAAACTATTGCTACATCTATCGGTGAAGAAGTAACAACTATTGAAGATGTAGTGGAGCCATTTCTTCTTCAAGAAGGATTTATTAAACGTACACCAAGAGGGCGAGTGGCCACTGAAAAAGCTTATGCTCATTTAAAAATTAATAAGCAAGACTCATTATTTTAAAGGAAGGTGTTTTATGAAAGTATTATTAGGTAGCACAAATCCTGGGAAAATTGCAGGAGCTAAAAAAGCATTTCAAAAATATTTCAAAGATGTAGAAATTGTAGGAATGCCTGTATCTTCTGGAGTTTCTGAAGAACCTTTAAACAAAGAAATTTATAAAGGAGCTAGTAATCGAGTTAATAATTTGATACAATATGCTTATGAGCATAATATTGATGCGGATTATTATTTAGGAATCGAGTCAGGCATCACTAATGTTTTAGGGCGTTGGATGATAGTAAATGTGGCAGTTATCAAGAACAAAGTAGGCCTCGAAAGTTTTGGCACAAGCTCAGGCTTCCCAGTCCCTAACAAATACGTAGAGGAAATTATAAATACTGATTTAGCAAAACTTATGGATAAATTATTTGCTAAACATGACTTGCGTAGTAATGAAGGTGGAATTAGTCATTTAACAGATGGCAAGATAACTAGAATTGATTTAACAGAAGAAGCATTTATTATGGCACTCACAACCTTTATAAATAAAGATATATGGAGCGATTAACAAAGGAGTGGTAATTATGTTAATGTTATTACTAATTATTGAGTCTTATCTATGTTAAAAAAGTTTTAAGATAGAAAGGATTTGAGATAATGAAAGTTATTGATGGCAAGAAAGTTGCCGAAAAAATGAAAGATAAATTAAAAGAATGTATAAAAAGTTTAGATATTACTCCTCGACTTGCAATTATAAGTATTGGAGACAATGAAGCTAATGCTATTTATATAAAAAATAAGATTAATACTTGTACCGAAATTGGTATTAAAGCTTACGAATATAAATTTAATCAAGATAGTACAGAAGAAGAAATTATTAGTTGTATTAAAGAGTTAAATGATGATACAAGCATTCATGGCATTATTATTCAAAGCCCCATTTTGCCTAAGTTTGATGAAAATTATTTAAATTCCTTTATTAGTCCTAATAAAGATGTTGATGGCTTTGGCATTGCAAATATGGGGGCATTAGCTACTAACCAAACCAAAACTATTGCTGCAACACCTAAAGGAATTATTGAATTATTAAAATCAGAAAATATTCCTATCAAAAGTCAAAATGTTGTAATTATAGGTCGTAGTAATATTGTGGGGCGTCCGTTAGCTTTAGCTCTTTTGAATCTTGATGCTACGGTAACAATTACCCATTCTAAAACTAAAAATCTAAAAGAAATTACCAAAAATGCGGATATTTTAATTGTAGCAATTGGTAAACCGAATTTTATAACAAATGAATATATTAAAGAAAATGCCATTATTATTGATGTTGGCATAAATCGTAATGCTGGGAAACTTTGTGGTGATGTTGATTTTGAATCAGTCAAAGACAAAGTATCATATATAACTCCTGTGCCAGGAGGAGTAGGACCTATGACTGTTGTAAGTTTACTTGCAAATGTTGTAGAAAACGCAAGAAATCCAAAATAGGAAAGAGGAGATGTAAAATGGATAAAAGAATTGAAGAAGCGTTAAAAATGGAGCATAGAAGGCAACAAAACAATATTGAGTTAATTGCCTCAGAAAATTATGTTTCTAAAAGTGTTTTAGAATTACAAGGAAGTATTTTTACTAATAAATATGCGGAAGGTTATTCTGGTAGAAGATATTATGGTGGTTGTGAAAATGTTGATACAGTTGAAAATTTAGCAATAGAATATGTAACTAAGTTATTTAATGCTAAGTATGCTAATGTTCAGCCACATAGTGGTTCAAGTGCCAATATGGCTGTTTATCGTGCTTTATTAAAACCAGGAGATAGGGTTTTAGGTTTAAATTTATCTCATGGTGGTCATTTAACTCATGGTCATAATATTAATTTTAGTGGTATGGATTATCACTTTGTAGCTTATAATTTAAATCCAGAAACTGAAACCTTAGATTATGATGAGATTAGAAAGATAGCATTAGCTGAAAAACCTCAAATGATTGTTGCTGGAGCGAGTGCTTATCCTAGATTTATTGACTTTAAAAAATTTAGAAGTATTGCTGATGAAGTAGGAGCTTTACTTTTCGTTGATATGGCTCACATTGCTGGCCTTGTTGCCGCTGGTCTTCATGAAAATCCGGTAGACTATGCTGATGTTGTTTCATCAACTACTCATAAAACTTTAAGAGGACCAAGAGGAGGATTAATTCTTACTAATGATGAAGAAATTGCCAAAAAAATAAATAAAACTATTTTCCCTGGTATCCAAGGTGGTCCATTAATGCATGTTATTGCTGCCAAAGCTCAATGTTTCTATGAAGATTTACAACCAGAATTTAAGGAATATGCTGCTCAAGTTATTAAAAATGCAAAAACTCTAGCTAAAACTTTAGAAGAAGAGGGCTTAAGAATTATTTCTGGTGGAACAGATAACCATTTAATGCTCGTTGATGTTAAAACAACATATGGTATAACTGGAAAAGATGCAGAGATTATATTAGATAAAATTCATATAACCGTTAATAAAAATACTATTCCAAATGAGACCGAATCGCCTGCCAAAACGAGTGGCATTAGACTTGGGAGTCCAGCTATGACTACTAGAGGGATGAAAGAAGCCGAATTTATCCAAATAGGTCATATAATTGCTAAAGCTTTAAAGAACAAAGATAATGAAGAAATCCAAAACGAGTTAGCAAATGAAGTTCTTGCTTTAACTGATAAATTTCCTGTAAATGCGTAGGTGAAATAATATGAGTAAAGGCAAGTTGATTGTAATTGAAGGAACTGATTGTTCTGGTAAGCAAACACAAAGTGAAAAATTAGTTCAAAATTTACAGGAGCGTGGAATTAAAGCCATTAGTTTTAGTTTTCCTGATTATGACTCACCAACCGGTAAAATTATTGGTGATGCTTATCTTGGCCAAAACGGAAATTCCTTTTTCAAAGAGGGAATAGAAAATGTGGCCCCCAAAATTTCTAGCCTTTACTACGCTGCCGACCGCGTTTATCATAAAGATATTATTGATAAGTATCTTCTTGATGGCTATATTGTGATTTTAAATCGTTATGTTGAATCCAATATGGCTTTTCAAGGTGGCAAAATAAAAGATATTAAAAAAAGAAATATGATGTATGAGTGGTTAGACAACTTAGAATATGTATTGCTTGATATGCCGAGACCCGATATGGTCATATTTCTTTATTTACCTTATGAATATGTTTGTATTCTTAAAGAGAAACGTGGCAAAAGTGCCAATACTAATATTCTTCGCATGGCTGAAATCGCCTATATCGAATTATCTAGCATTTATGAATATCAAAAAATTAATTGCTTGTCTAACAATCAGTTGCGAGCAATTGAAGATATATCCGATGAAATACTTTTAAAAGTTTTAACATTTTTAGATATGGAGTGAAAAAATGAAATTAAGTGACTTTGATTATAATTTACCACCTGAACTAATAGCTCAGACACCTCTTCTTAAAAGAGACGATTCTAGGCTTTTAATTTTAGATAAAAAAATTGGAGCAATTAACCATTCTTATTTTTCGAATATTATAGCCGAATTAAAAAGTGGTGATGTTTTGGTTTTAAATGATACCAAAGTAATACCCGCTCGTCTTATTGGGAGTAAAGAAGATACTGGAGCTGTTATCGAATTACTCCTTTTAAAAGAATTAGGTAATGATATTTGGGAGTGTCTATCTCGTCCAGCCAAACGTTTAAAAGAAGGAACAATAATTGATTTTGGAAATAGTCTTAAGGCAAAAGTTATTCAAAAATTAGATGAGGGAATAGTTCATGTTAAATTAATTTATGAAGGTATTTTAATGGAGATTTTAGATAAACTTGGTGAGATGCCATTGCCTCCATATATACATGAAAAGCTTTACGATAAAAGCCGTTATCAAACTGTATATGCCAAAAACATTGGTAGTGCTGCTGCTCCTACCGCAGGGCTTCATTTTACAGAAAATTTGCTAAATGAATTAGAAAAGAAGGGAATTGAGATTCTTTATGTAACGCTTCATGTTGGACTTGGAACATTTAGACCTGTTGAAGTTGAAAATGTTTTAGAGCATCACATGCATAGCGAATACTATGAAATGGATGAAAAAACTGCTATGGCTTTAAATAAAGCTAAGAGCGAAAACCGGAATATTTATGCTGTTGGCACGACTTCTACCAGAGTTTTAGAAACTATTGCTCATAAATATCAAAAGTTTGTTGCTTGTCAAGGTAACACAGATATTTTTATTTATCCTGGATTTAAATTTAAAGCTATAAATGGTTTAATAACTAATTTTCACTTACCTAAGTCAACTCTTTTAATGCTTGTTAGTGCTTTAAGTTCCCGCGAAATAATTTTAAAAGCCTATAATGAGGCTGTTAAAGAAAGGTATCGCTTCTTCTCTTTTGGTGATGCGATGTTTATAAAATGAATAAAGATGTTATATTAAAAAAAGCTGAAGCTCTAATAAAAATGCATGAAAGGGGGCTTTTGGGTGGCGAGGTAATGCCAGAAGATGCTAATCCGCATTTAGATAAGAGTAGTTTAGAAAATTATTTGTATTTTACTTTACCTATGGCTTTAAATTATCAACGTAATTCTTATACTTTATGGGAAAGTGCGTTAAAAACTTTTAATGATGAAGAAACCAACTTTGTTTTTAATCCTTTGTCATGTGCCCAAAAATCATTTGCTGAAGTGCAAGAAGCTTTAACTAAATATAAGCTTGCTTTGCAACGTGTTAAACAAACTGAAATTTGGCTTTCTTTATGTTACACTTTTAATGAACTATTTGCTGGAGATATTCGTAAGCTTTTTATAAATTTAGACTATGATGTTGATAAAATTAGAAATTTTATCAGAAAAGAAAACAAAAAGAAATTCCCATATTTATCAGGAAATAAAATTTGCAATTATTGGTTATATGTTTTATCGAGCTATACAGATATAAAATTTAAAAACCTTGAAAATTTAAGTGTTGCTCCAGATACTCATGTAGTTAAAGCATCTTATAAATTAGGACTCATAAATGATGTAGAATTAAATTCTAGTAATGTACAAGAAATTGTAATTGCTAGGTGGCAAGAAGTTTTAAAAGGTTCAAAATATTATTCTATTAATGTTCATACACCCTTGTGGCTTTGGAGCAGAAATGGTTTTACTGAAATAAAAGGAGAAATTAAAATATGAAAGTACTATTAGCAACATCTAATCCCGCTAAAATTAAAAGATATAAACCATCCTTAGTTGATGCTAAAATAGAAGTATTAACTCTAGCTGATTTAGATATTAATATAAAAGTACCAGAAACTGGAAATACTGCTTTAGAAAATGCCTTACTTAAAGCTAAAGCCTATTATGAGGTAGCAAAAATACCAACTATTGCTATTGATGATACATTATATATCGATAATATTCCAGATAGTAAACAGCCAGGCACAAATGTCAGACGTGTAAATGGTAAAGAATTATCTGATGATGAAATGCTAGAATATTACATTTCTTTAGTAACAGAATATGGCGGCAAGCTAACTGCTCGCTGGGTTTATGGCTTAGTAATTTATGATGGCAAGCATGCCAAAAAATATTCTTGGAGTAAAGCTGATTTTTATCTAGTAAATAAGCCGTATCCTAAAAAGTTAAATGGCTATCCTCTTAATTCTATTTCAGTGGATGCTAAATATAATAAATATTTTGCTGAACTAACCGATATCGAAAAAGAAAATTGGAATAATCAATATAATGATAAAGAAACAATAGAGTTTATTTTTAAAAATATATAAAGGTATTTAAATAATACTTTTTTATTTTAAATACTATTTTTGTCTAGTTCTGTCAAAACAAAATAGAACAATTGTGAGTTTTTAAGTATACATGATATAATATTTATAAAGAATAAAGGAGACTTAATTATGCAAAAAAAATATGTATATTTATTTAATGAAGGTAATAAAGACATGAAGGAATTACTTGGTGGTAAAGGGGCTAACCTAGCAGAAATGATGTCTATTGGTTTACCTGTGCCTCAAGGTTTTACTGTTACTACCGAAGCTTGTAACAAATATTATGAGGATAAGGAAATTTTATCAAAAGAAATAAAAGAAGAAATATTTTCTAAACTAAAAGAATTAGAAGAATTAACTGGTAAAAGTTTTGGCTCTGCGACTAATCCTCTACTTTTAAGTGTTCGAAGTGGTGCTAGAGCTAGTATGCCAGGCATGATGGATACAGTTTTAAATTTAGGACTAAATGATGAAGTTGCTGTCTCTTTTGCTAAAAAAACAAACAATAAACGATTTGTATACGATTCATATCGTCGTTTGATTATGATGTATGCTGATGTCGTAAAAGGTCATTCTAAAGTCAATTTTGAAGATTTTTTAGATAATTATAAAAAAAATAAACAATTAAAATCCGACTTAGAATTAAGTGCTGAGGATATGTATGATATTAGTACATCATTTAAAGAAATATATTTAAAAGAAGTTGGAGAAGAGTTTCCTAGCGATGTTCATACGCAAATTATTGAAACCATTACAGCAGTATTTCGAAGCTGGAATAACGAACGTGCTATATATTATCGAAAACTAAATGATATTCCATCTTCTTGGGGTACAGCAGTTAATGTCCAAGAAATGGTTTATGGAAATAGTGGTGAAAATTGTGGCACAGGAGTTGCCTTTACTCGTAATCCAGCTACTGGTGAAAATAAACTATATGGTGAATATTTGATAAACTCTCAAGGGGAAGATGTTGTCGCAGGTATTCGCACTCCTGAAGATATTTCAAAATTGCAAGAAAAAATGCCTGAGGTATATGCACAGTTTGTTAGTTATGCTAAGAAGCTTGAAAACCATTTTAAAGATATGCAAGATATGGAGTTTACTATTGAAAATGGTAAACTTTACATGCTTCAAACTCGGAATGGAAAAAGAACTGCGACTGCGGCTTTAAAAATAGCAGTTGATATGGTTGAAGAGGGTTTAATTACGAAAGAAGAAGCATTATTAAAAGTAGAACCTAAACAATTAGATACACTTCTCCATCCTATGTTTAATAGTGAAGCTTTAAAAAATGGAGTGATAATAGCTTCGGGACTTGCTGCTTCTCCCGGTGCTGGTGCTGGTAAAATTTATTTTACAGCAAATGATGTTATTTCACATGTAAAAAATGGCGAAAAGGCTATTTTAGTAAGACTCGAAACTTCACCAGAAGATATAGAAGGAATGCATTATGCTGAGGGAACACTTACTATAAGAGGAGGTATGACTTCTCATGCTGCGGTTGTTGCTCGTGGTATGGGCAAATGCTGTATTTGTGGTTGTGATTCTATTACAATTAATGAGCAAAATAAAACAATTACAACAAATACAGGTCGGATCTATCATGAAGGTGATGAAATAAGCTTAGACGGGTCTAATGGTAATGTCTATGATGGCATAATCAAGCATGAGGAAGCAGTAATTAGCGGCGACTTTAAAACATTTATGAGTTGGGCTGATAGCACTAGGCGTCTAGGCGTAAGAACAAATGCTGATACTCCTAAAGATGCTTTAAAAGCTCGTGAATTTGGCGCAGAAGGCATTGGTTTATGTCGAACAGAGCATATGTTTTTTGAAGAAGAACGTATATTCTTGTTCCGCAAAATGATTGTGGCAAATGCATTAGAAGAACGAAATGCTACTTTAAATGAACTTTTACCTTTTCAAAGACATGATTTTGAAGAACTTTTTAAAGCGATGTCTCCATATACGGTAACTATCCGTTATTTAGACCCTCCACTTCATGAGTTCTTGCCTAAATCTAATGCTGAAATTAATTTGCTAGCTAATGCTTTAAAAATAGATTTTGAAACTTTAAAAAAGAGAATAGACAGTTTAAAAGAAATAAACCCGATGATGGGCCATCGCGGTTGTCGTTTAGATATTACTTATCCCGAAATTGCTATCATGCAGACCACCGCGGTTATTGAAGCGGCCATTAATGTTTCTAAAGAAGGTATTAGTGTTAATCCAGAAATTATGATACCATTAATTGGTGATGAAAAAGAATTGGCCTATGTTAAAAAAATAATTTGTGATACGGCTGATGCGATAATAAAGAAAAAAAATAGTGATATTTCTTATAGTGTAGGAACAATGATTGAAATACCAAGAGCTTGTTTAATTGCTGATAAGCTAGCCCAAGATGCTGAGTTTTTCTCATTTGGTACGAATGATTTAACTCAACTTACATATGGTTTTTCGCGAGATGATGCTGGTAAATTCTTAAATGATTATTATAATAATAATATTTTTGATAATGATCCTTTTTCTAAAATAGATTCTATTGGTGTAGGGGAATTAGTAAAAATTGCTGTTGAAAAGGGAAGAAAAACAAGACCTAATATTCATTTGGGGATATGTGGTGAACATGGCGGCGACCCTGCTAGTATTCTGTTTTGTGAAAAAGTAGGGTTGGATTATGTGTCTTGTTCTCCGTATCGTGTTCCAATAGCTAGACTAGCTGCAGCTCAAGCGTCCATAAGGGCGAACCAAGCAAAATAAAATATGATTATGATTTGTTTTTAGCCCGTATAATCATTACAAAAGACGATATTTTGAGATATTCAGATAAAATACCTGAATGTAAAAATACGAGGTTAAAAGAACCAATTATAGTTGATATTTATATTTAAATTAGGCTAAGATGACTAATGTGTCGCATATCTTAGTCTTTTGGTACTATAAAAGTGTAATAAATAATTACAGAAATGTGATTGAATATTACACTTCTTTTTATTATGATTGAGGTGATTGGATAACGTAGGTCTTTTAGAGATAAAGTTCTCGTCACAAAAAGTGTTATCCAACATTCACATAATATATTCGTTTAAGCAAGTTGAGATTGAAATAGTTCTCGTGTAAAGAACCAAAATGAGGATATGTTGAGGAGTTGGAACCAATCATAATAAAAAAGAATAGGAAGGAAAAGAAAATGAAGTATGGAGTTGGAATTGATATTTCAAAGGGAAAAAGTACAGTAGCTATATTAAGTATTGCAGGAGAAGTAAGAACCGTTTGAAATAAAACACGATATTGAAGGATTGGATCTATTAGAGGAAAAAATAAAAGATATTCCTAAGGAAGATTTTAAAATTGTTATGGAAGAAACAGGGACATATCACTTACCAGTGTTAGGATATTTACTTGATAAAGGCTATTTCGTAGTTGCAGAAAATGCGTTAAAAATAAAGAAGTATTTGGATCGAGGGTTAAGAAAAGTAAAGACAGATAAAAAAGATTCTTATAAATTAGCTGAGTATGCTTGTGATAATTGGTATAAGTTAAATAAAGTAAGAGAAAATGATGAAACTTATGATAATCTTAGATTCTTATCAAGGCAATATATAAATAATATAAATGTTCAAGTTAAACAGAAAAATAATTTCTCTAACTTATGTGATTTATTATTTCCAGGATATTATCAATTATTAGATGAAAATAATTTTATATTAGGATTAGAAATATTCAAAAAATATTATCATCCAGAAATAGTTATAAATAAAAAACAATCTCACTTTATTGAAGAGATTGATAAATTAGCAAAAAAATTAGGACATAAGGGAGCAGGAATAACTCTAGCTAATAAGATTTATTTACTTGCTCAAAAAACTATTTCTCCACGTCCTAATAATGAATACGTACAACTATCAGCAATTAGTTGTACAGATGCTTTAATTTTAACAATTAAAACAACTACTACAATTATAACAGAAATGGACAAACTTGCAAGAGAGTTACCTGAATATGAAGTTATAAATGAAATACCAGGTTGTGGAAAAAAACTAACTTCAAGAGTAATAGCAGAGATTGGAGATGTAAGAAGATTTAAAAATGCAGGAAGCATTATAGCTTATGCTGGATTAAATGCACCGCCATATTAATAAGAACAATTTGAAGCAACCAATAGGCATATATCAAAGCGTGGAAATAAGTATTTAAGAAAAACAGGATATGAAGTAATGAAATCTATAAAAAGTAGTTGTAGATCAGATAATGATTTAAAGTCATATATAATAAAAAAGAAAATGAAGGTAAGTTAAAGAAAGTAGCCAAAATAGCAGGATTAAACAAATTTTTAAGAATGTATTATGGAATAGTAAAAAAGAGATATAAACAACTGGAAATATGGTAAATTTCTATTTCTTAATATGTCAAAAAAAAGACCTAGCAATAGGTCTGCTTTAGCATGTTTAAATATTTGAAAATACAAATTTTAAAAAAAGTTGTAAAAAACTATTGATTTTTATTAGCAAGTTTTTGTGTAAAAAATTAATTATATGCGACAAGAAAAAGGAGGTGAAAAAATGCGATTAATGTGTTTAAAACCAAGATTAAAAGATTTATCACAAGGATCTAGAATTGCTTTTGTAAGACAATTTAGACAAATAACTCAAGATGAACTTGCAGATAAATTAAATTTAAATGGTGAAAGGAAAAGAAGAACAATAGCAAGATATGAAAATGGTGAGAGAGTTTCTAAAGGGAGGATAGACTTTTAGAAATAGCAAATATGTTAGATGTGAGTATAAATTCTATTAAAGAATATGATTTCAAAGAACCAGTCGATATTATTTATATCTTAATGTAGTTAGAAGAACTATATTCAGAATATCAAATAGATTTACCTATAACTTACTATAATGATAATACTCTTTTAATAAGTAAATTTATGAAAAAATGGAATGAAATGAGACTAAAAAGGTCAAAAAGAGAAATAACTTATGAAGAATATATGGAATGGAAATTAAATATTCAAATGAAAGAAAGAGAGTAAATAAATGAAAGAAATAGTAAAAATAAAATTAAGTAATATAGATTCTTTTGAGAATCATCCATTTAAAGTTGGATGATTCATTAAATTAACTTATAGCCAGTATTAGAGAAAATGGATTATTAAATCCTTTGGTTATTAGAAAGAAAAATAACGAAAAATATGAAATGATATCAGGCCATAGGAGAAAATTAGCGCTTGAATCAAATGGAGTTGAATAAGCAGATTGTTATATGGAAAATTTAAATAGACTAATTGAAGAAGATAATAATAAAATTAAAAACATTGTTCAAAACAAGCTTAGATTAATCGAAACAGTTAACGATATAAATAATATATTAAAAAAGTTCAATTATACAAATTTTAAATTAATTGAAAATTCTGATCATCTAACTTACTCAATAGTAAGGCCTGATAATACAGATACATTATATAACATTTTTGAAGAGATTTTTAAGAGTGAAAAAGAGTTAGATAAGTTTTTAAAATCTTATAAAAATATAAATGGAGAATTATAATGACAATTAAAGAAATAAAAGTAATATTAGAAAAAATAAAAAGAACTAGCGATTTAGATGAGCGTTTCAAATTAATTAGAGAGTATTGGGATGCTTTTAGAAATAGTTATATTGAGCTTGAAAGAAAAAACATTTTAGATTTAAGGGCAGAATATCCAAATGAATTAGTCGACTTTGGTGTTCTTGGTAGGTCTTTTTATACCGAAGAGGAAAGATCTAGAAGAAGAGAACTTGCTAAAAGCAAGCCTAAATATACCTCGGAAGAAAAGTTAATAATGACCAAATTTAAGGAAATTTTTGGCGTAGATTTAGAATGGTTAAAAACGTGCAAAGACCATAAACAAACTTCGAAAAAAGGGAATAAATATTATGCAATCAAAAGGTGATAGCAATATTTGTATTGGACATCATGATTTTAGAATGGGTTTAGATAGTATTTCTATTCATACTTTTTGCCATCCTAATGGCCTTCCATATTTTGAAATTTGGTTAAATGCTAATTAAGAAGACATTTTCTTTTATCTAGAAAAAACATTTGAAACTAGCGAGGAACAAGTTTGTCTTAATGAAAAAGCTATAGCATTTTTAGTAAGTATTCAGCATCATTTTGCTAGTCGAACTCCGGATACGTTATATATATCTTCGTTTCCGAATTGGGATGCGAATGGTAAGTTTTTATGGTCTGAAACTAGTAAAGAACCTTTTTATTTAATTACTAAAACAGATAGGATAACTAGTGGTTTTGCTAATATAGTAAGTTTAAGTGAAAAAGCTATAGAAGGGCTGCCAAAACGGGAATATGTTTGGGTCAGACTAGAAGATATTGAAAATCGTATTAAAGAAAATGACACACCGGAAACTATATCTATGTTAGCTAAAATACGCAATAGTTTTGACTTAGCATTTAATGTAGAAGAAAAACCTATAATAAGGAACAGAAAAAATACAGAGACAATTTAAGAAATTTGTATTTTTTATATTTTATTACTCATACTAAAAATGGCGATAATATGAACTCTTATGATTATATAATTAGATGTGATTTAGCAATTCAGAATAAAAGCCTTAAGAATACTAAAACCTCTCAAATAAATAATATTACTATTAAACGTTTTTTAAGTGCTCCTTATAATTATACTAATATTATCTTTAATAATATCGAAACTAATAAAGCGAGTTTAGTTTTAAAAGAAATTTTTCAAAAAGAGTTATTAAAATACCTTAGAAAATATAAATTAAAAAAAACTTCAGCTGTTTTAACAGTTGGATTAGGTAATAAAAATATTGTAAGTGATTCATTGGGCATTGAAACTCTTGCACACATTACAGCAACTAGACACCTTAAAGATTTAACTTTATCTTCTAAATTAGCAAACATTGCTACTTTTATTCCTGGTGTAACTAAAGATACTGGTTATAGCGCCTATAAAAGTATTAAAGCTCTTAAAAACTCCTTAAAACCAGATTACATTATTATTATAGACTCTTTAATTACAGATGACATAAAATATTTAAATAAATTAATTCAAATTACAGATAGGGGAATAACCCCAGGAAGCGGGATTAATAATTATGGTGAGGAAATATCTTTTAATACTTTAGGAATACCAGTTATAGTTATTGGCATACCAACGGCTATTGAAGCATCAAGTATTATTAGAGATGCACTAAATAGTAAAGAAAGAAAAATAACTTTTAAAGAGGGTTATGATTTAATAGTATCTAGTAAAGAAGTTGATGTATTTGTTAGAAAAATAAGTAAATTAATAGGTAATGCTATTAATGACATATTTAATACTTCTCAATTGTAATGCCACTATAATAATGTTTTAGAATTTTAGTATAATTCCAGCCTTTTTTAGCATAACCATTTGCTCCATATTGGCTCATACCAACCCCATGACCATAGCCTTTAGTAGTTATGGTTACATTTTCATTATTTAAAACAATATCAAAATCCGTACTTCTAAGTCCTAAAGCAGTTCGAAATTTAACACCACTATATAAATTATTATCAATTCCAATCGTATCTACTCTTCCTGAATTATTTCTTTTAATATCGATATTTGATAGAGAAGTAATAGGGACGCCAAGTTTATTACTAATCTCAGAGTATGTAAAAGAAACGCTTTTTTGATAGCTAGAAACAGTTTTATCAACGCTACTATCGACGGATTTTAAATAAGGATAGCTGCCAAAAACAGCTGTACTATCTTCAGTATAACCATTACTTGTTGAATGGTAATAAGCATTAATTAAAGAACCATTATAATATATAACTTGTCCTTTTGTTGCGTCTACCGCTTTTTTAATTTTATTATAATAGGTATGATAGCTAGAGCCCCACATATTTTTCAGTGCATTATTGTCTTTATATGCCTGAGTTGACACTGTATCAGTAAGTATAACATTATTTTGCATTGCTTTTAGAGCATAAGTTCTTGCTGCAATTGCTTGAGCTTTTAGCGCTTCAATATGAAAAGAGGCTGGCATTTCTGCTGCGACTACTCCAATTAAATATTCTTCTAGTTCTATTACCTCATATGCACCATTACTTCTTTTTATAGAAACCATTTCCTTATTAACAATATCCGTTTTTTCGGTGTTTTTAGTTGAAGTGCTGTTAGAATTAGTTGGTTTTTTATTATCATTAACAGTTGTTGTTTTTGAAGTTGTATTTTGCTTCTTAGTAACCGATTCGTTAGTGCTTGCATTAGTATTCATTTTCTTATTTGTGGTATTATTTTTAATATTCGTTTTATCAGTTGAGTTTTTACTAATCTCCTTAACTACAACTTTATCTTCTTTTTTGATATCATTTTGGTCTTCGTTACTTGGAGTAATTTTGATATTTTCTTTCAAAGTCATAATGTTAGTCGTATAGTTATAAGAACTAATATCACTTGAAATAGGCTTTTTAAGTAAACAAGTGCCTATCATTAAACTTCCAACCATTAAAATAATTTTGGTGCCTTTAAATTTTATTTTTTTCTTTTTTAAATAATCATTTATTTCTTGAGTAATACTTTGCTTTTTAATATTGTTTTTATTTAGATTAGCGAATTCGACACTAAAATCTAAAAATAAGTACAAAACTTCTTCATTTCCTTGAGTTTCTATTTCAAAACTGTTGATCATATACATCACCATTATTAGTGTGAGTCAAAACTTCTTTTTTATAAGCATTTAAAAAACCTTATTTCTTTTTTAAGGCTAATTTATTTAAAACATTAAGTTTTGCAATATATCTTCCACCTAAATATATAGTTCCGAGCACTAAAAGGGTAGAAGCCATTATAATATTACTTATCATATCAGTATCATATATGAAGGAATATAATAAAAGACTAAAGGCTAAAACATAAGCAACAATTGCATAAATGAGTAATCTTGTAAGTCGCGATTTAAATTCACTATTAGCATATTCTTTATCATATATTTTTTTAATTTCTTGTTTTTTATCTTTGTCTAAACGTTGATAATACTTTTTCATAAAACACCTCAAATATTATTTTATCACACTTAAAAACATTTTACACTAAAATTTAAAAGATATAAATTTTGAAATTATGTATAAAATTAATTAGAGGCGTTATTTATGAAAAAACAGAAGAAATTTCCGATTATTGAGATTATTTGGCTATTTATAGTCGGCAGTTTTTTAGGATTTCTTTTAGAAACGGTTTGGCATTATTTAAAATATGGTACCATCATAAATAAACAAGGCTTACTATATGGTCCTTTTAAACCTATATATGGATTTGGTTTAATTATCGTTATCATTTCGATGGTGAAATTTAAAAATAAAAATATTTTAATGCAATTTAGTATGGGTGTTTTAATAGGTAGTGCTTTTGAATATATAAGTAGCCTTTTTCAAGAATACATTTTTGGTACATCCACTTGGGATTACGCAAATTTTAATTATAATATAGGCGGAAGAATATATCTGCCTTACTCCTTAGCTTGGGGCGTAATTGCTCTTATATGTCTATATTTTATTTATCCGTTTGTAAAATGGACATTAGAAAAAACACCTTTAAAAATTAAAAAGTTATTAACTATAATAGTAAGTATTTTTATGGCTTTTAATATTATTATGACAGTACTTGCTACGGTAGGATATGCAAAGAGAGCTAATAATATTTCGAAATCAGGGACTGTTTTTAAGGCAATCGATGAATTATATCCGGATACTTATATGCGTCAAAAGTTTCCTGGCTTAAAAATTATCAAAAAACGTAAATTTTTAGACTAAATGCAGGTTTATAAAAAAACTTTTAATTTATTAGAC
>CAOKNI010000005.1 GCA_948470005.1 uncultured Mycoplasmatota bacterium | reverse complement strand
TTCTTTTATTTTATCATGGAAAGATTTCTATTTACACAGATTTTTTTACAGACTCCTATAAGGATAAAATATAACGTTTTCGATTAAAGCAGCACTACTAAGTTTTTCAAATGCTAATGCTGCTTCACGTCTTAATTTGTAAGTGTAACTACCACTTTTGTAAGAAAGTTCTATTAAATCATCAGGTTCATAATCATCAGGAACTTTGTGATATTTATTTACTAAAATGGTTAAATCTTCTGTAGCTTCTTTTTTGGTATATGTTGTAAATGAAGAATAACCAGGTAAATCAAGACCAATATTTACATAGGTAACAACTGTTTTTAAATCATAATTATTTTGTTCTTGATAGTTTAAATAGCGGTCTAATTTTTTTATATCAAAGTTTTTAATATCTTTAAATTGATAAATATTTTTATAATCCATATTTAATATTATGCTTAATTCATTTTTTAATTCGGCTATAATATAATTTATTTCCTCACTAGTGTATTTTTTTTCAAGTAAGGTATTAATAGTTGTTTCAAAATTTTCCATTTTAATATAATCAATTTTAAAATATTCTTTTAAGTTTTTTTCTTCAAAATTATTTGTTTCAAGCATTTTTTCAACTGTTTTAGAATATTCTTTAGTGTTGATTTTATCAAATAAGTTAATGCTTTTCATGATGTTTGTAGCTGTTTCACTATATTTTGAAGTGTTGTTTTCTATAGATTCGTGAGAATTTTTAAATATATAAAGAGCAGTGGTAGTTGCAAGTCCCACTATTGATATAATTAGTAGGATAAAAATAAATAATTTAGCTCCATCTAGTTTTTTCATATGTAAGCCTCCTATTTAATTATATTATATCACTATTTTGAATATATATATAATTAAATTTCTTAATTATGTCAAGTTTATGAAGTTAAAAATGTAGATTTTCAGAGTGTTATTTGATACAATTTAATAGGTGATTATTTATGACTAAAAAAATTATTTTGACGGGGGATAGACCAACAGGAAAGTTACATTTAGGGCATTATGTAGGTAGTTTAAAAAGTAGATTGGAGTTTCAAGAAAATGAGGAATATGAGCAATATGTTTTTATTGCAGATTTGCAAGCTCTTACAGATAATGCACGTAATCCTGAAAAGATAAAAAACAGCTTAAAAGAGGTTGCTCTTGATTATTTGGCAGTAGGGTTAGACCCAAATAAAACAACGATATTTGTGCAATCACAAGTGCCAGAACTGACGGAGCTTAATATGTATTATCTTAATTTAGTGACACTTGCAAGATTAAAAAGAAATCCGACTATTAAAACAGAAATTAAAGAAAGAGGATTTGGAGATGCTATTCCAGTTGGTTTTTTAACTTATCCAATAAGTCAGGCCGCGGATATTACAGCTTTTAATGCCGATTTAGTTCCAGTTGGAGAAGACCAATTACCGCTTGTGGAGCAATGCAAGGAAATAGTGCATACCTTTAATAGTATTTACGGCGATGTTTTAAAAGTACCACAAGCAATTATTCCGAAAAATGTTGTTTGTAAGCGTCTTCCAGGAATAGATGGTAAAGCAAAAATGAGTAAATCACTAGGAAATTGCATTTATCTTTCTGATGATAGTGAAACCGTAAAAAATAAAGTTATGATGATGTATACGGATCCTAATCATATCAAAGTAGAGGACCCTGGTGATGTAAAAAATAATGCGGTGTTTATATATTTGGAAGCTTTTGCAACAGAGGAACATTTTAAGAAATATTTAAATGAATATAAGAATCTAACAGAACTTAAAGCCCATTATGAACGTGGTGGTTTAGGAGATGTTAAAATAAAGAAATTCTTATTTAATGTTTTAGAAGATATAATGGCTCCAATTAGAGAGAGAAGAGCTTATTATGAAGAACATCTAGATGATGTTTATAAAATGTTAGAAGATGGTAGTAAGAAAGCTCGTATAGTTGCAATTGAAACATTGAATAAAGTACGAGATGCAATAGGTATAAATTATTTTGATTAAAAAAATGTGTTTAATGCACATTTTTAAATTGACTCTAATTCAAAAGCTTTTCTTTTAATTAATTTAATAAAAATAATAATGGTAGTTAAAGCATAAAGAAACTCAAATATCAAAGCCCATATGGTATATGCAAGATCATCACTTAATGCTGAGGAAAAAAGTGTTCCTATTATATCTCTTACATATATGAAAGGTATTTTGATAACTATTAGTAAAACAAGAAGATATAGAAAAAATAATAAAATATTTTTTGTGATCTTTTGATCTTTTTTCGCTAGATTGTTAATAATAGTATTAGTAGCATTAAATAATTTTATATGAGAAGTTACACGATACTTTATGCCTTTACTTTCATAGATTTTATTAGCAACCTCAATTGGGTTTAAATCATAATTATCAAGATTATGGTATTTTGCTAGTTCTTCTTTTTTTTCTTTGAAGGTTAAATGATTAAGATATTTATTTAAAGCTTTAATAAATAGTTCTTCGTTCATAATTTTAATCTCCTTCTATAGTAGCAATATGATACGTTATTTGCTCATTTAAAATTAAATCAGTTGTTATTATTATATCACTATTTTGATAATTTTCATAAATTTTATTATATTTATGGATAGTAATAGTATCATTAGTGTCTTTAATACTCCCTTTAGTGTAAATGTTTGCAGTTTTAATAGTGGATATTTCTTTGGTTTCATCATCTATTTCAAGTTTTTCCGGAACGTAAATAATATTTTTGAGAGCTTTAATATCAATCATATATATAGTATTTTTAGAAGAGTTAAGAGGACTCAAAGATAAATATTTGTATTTATTGTTATTGTTTAAGGAAAAAGCCTTGATGTTTTCATTAGTTTTAAGAGAAATGTTTTCAATATTTTGACAAATTTTAATTAGAGATGTTATGTATGTATCAAGAGTTTTAAAATTGATGTCTTTAAAATATTTATGAAGATAATGATTGTTGTTTTCATGGTAAATTATTTCTTCTAGTTCATTATAATAGTAAGAAAAATCAAAAGCATTTTTAATAGTATTAAGGTCAGGATAATTATTATCAATTATGAAATTACAAATGTTTTTATAAAAAGAATTATATAAAATTAAACTGTTTTTTGTATTAGGAGATAAATTAGTGAACATATCATCTAATGATAAATCACTATTTTTGGAATGATTAGCAGTTGATATAGCATTATTTTTAGGTATATCTTTTCCTGTAATAATTGAGCTTGCCTCTTTGATATCAGTTATTTTTTGATATTTATTTTTGATTTCATTTCGAGATTTTTCAAGAAATACTTCTATTTTAGTAGGAACTACATTAGATTTTAAAAATGATTTTAGTTCTTCATCTATATTGTGAATTTTACTCCCTTTAAGATTAAATTTTTTTTCGGAAGCAATTTTACTTTTAACAAATTCAATTTGTTTATTTAAAATTTCAATGTTGTAAGTGTAAATGTTATTGGAATAGATATTGATTAAATTAGTTTCGTCTAATTCTTCATTTTTGGTAATTTCAATTAAAGAAGTGAGATAGTTTTTTATTTCTTCTATATCTTTAGTGACAATATTTTTAACGTTTTCTTCTAAAAGCTTTAAATCGTTACTGGCTATAATGCTTTCCAAAGAAACAGCTTTTTTAGGAAATTCTTTATTTTTGCCATAATAAAGAGCTAAAACTTCTAAAAGTTCATGTTTTAAATCATTTTCTTTGATTTTTAAATTATTTTTAGTTTCTTTAATTTTATTTTTGCTGGATTTTAGTGTAATTAAATAATTAGTGATTTCTTTAATATTTGTTAAGTAAATATTTTTATTTTCGTCAATAATACTTTGTTCTTTTTGTTCATGAATAGTGGCTTTTAGATTTAGCATATCTTCAAGTGTTAATTCTTTGCCTTGGTAAGTATATTTTAAATCAGTTGTTTTAGTATTGTATTCTTTTAATGTTAGTTTAATATTGTAGATATCTTGATTTTTCTTAAACCAAAAATATTTCTTTAGAAATTCTTCCGCTTGTTCTTTCACATTAAAAATGAAACCTCTAGTTAAATAACCAAAGTGAGAATCTTTGATGTCTAAGCATATGCCTTTTTTTCCATCAATTTCTAAGAGAGTAGGGCCATATTTAGTAGAAATTATATTATAAGAATTTAAAACTTTTAGTAAGTCATTCATATTTAACATATGGACCCTCCTTATTCTTCTTATATTATATCATAAGAAAGGTATTTATTCAATTTTATACTTGCTTAAAAATATATAACATTATATAATTGATTTAGGATGGTGGTGATTTTATGAAAGCGGTAGAAGTTATCAAACCAAATGGAGATAAAGTTAAGAATAAATCGTGGCTTACACCGATAATATATTTAGTCGTAGGGATAATACTTGCATTTAAAAGTAATGAAGCTATACAATTATTATTTTATATTATAGGTATTTTAGTAATATTATATGGTATTAAACAATTTATAGAGTATTTTCAAAACAAAGATGTTTTGCAATATAAAAATATTAATTTGACGGTTGCTATAACGTCAATCATAATAGGACTACTTGCAATAATATTAAGTGAAGTGATTGAGCTTAGTATAAGATATGTATTAGGATTCTTTCTTATTTTTATGGGAGTTAGTAGACTTTTGACACAAATAAGTTTTAATAATTATAAGAACTTTTCAACTGTCAGTAATATTATTCTTATTATTTTAGGTTTTTATAGTATATTTGTTTCTAATGCTATATTAGTTGTGATTGGATGGCTTTTAATAGTTAACGCACTTATTTTGTTTTGGGAGGATATAAAGAAATGAGAGAGATAAAAGTAGGTGCTTTATATAAACATTTTAAAGGCATGGTAATGGAAGTTATAGTGATTGCTAAACATAGCGAAACTTTGGAAGAAATGGTTATTTATAAGCATGTGGATACGGGAGAAGTTTGGGCAAGACCAATGGTTGATTTTGTTTCTAAAG
The DNA here is from genome assembly GCA_948470005.1 of uncultured Mycoplasmatota bacterium. Next base: position 47,487 of record CAOKNI010000005.1, on the reverse strand, counting down.
TTGATAAAAATAAGTATCCTCAGGTAGAACAAGAATATAGATTTGAAGAGATTAAATAAAAAAATTTATCCAAAGGATAGATTTTTTTAGTAAAACTTGCTTTCTCTTTTCAAAGCTTTTTCTTTTAAAGAAGCGCGTTTATCATATAATTTTTTACCTTTACATACTCCCATTAAAATTTTTACTTTGTTCTTTTTGAAGTATAGTTTTAAAGGTATTAGGGTTAAACCTTCTAACTTTATTTTTTCTTTTAACTTAAGTATTTCTTTTTTGTGTAAAAGTAGTTTTCTAGTGCGTCTTTCTTCATGATTAAAGATGTTTCCTTCTTCATATTTAGCGATATACATGTTTATAATATAAGCCTCATTTTGCTTGATAGTGATGAATGAATCTTTTAAATCTACAGAACCATTACGAACTGATTTTATTTCGGTGCCTGATAAGGCGATGCCTGCTTCTAATTCTTCTAAGATGCTATAGTCAAAATAGGCTTTTTTATTTTTTATTTCGTTCATTTTTCTCACTCACAATCTCAAAGTCAATCATGGCTGTTTCTTTAGAAGCGTTTACAACTTTAATTTTTATTTTATCACCGATACGATAAGTTTTTTTAGTTCTTTTTCCAACTAATGATAATAATTCGGGTACATAGTTATAATAATCTCCTTCAATAGTGCTTATATGAACTAAGCCTTCAACTAGATTGTCTAGTTCTACAAAAAAGCCAAAACTGGTAACGGAACTAATAGTTCCAATGTATTCTTCGCCAATATGACTTTCCATATATTCAGCCATTTTCATGTCACATACGTCTCTTTCGGCATTAATACTTGCAAGTTCTCGTTCGCTTGAATGATCTGCGATTGTAACTAAACTGGCTTCTAAGTAATTGATAGTGCTCATACTGAAATCTTTTTCAATTAAATATTTTTTTAAAAGACGATGGACAGTCAAATCAGGGTATCTACGAATAGGGGATGTAAAATGGGTATAGTTACTACTAGCAAGTCCAAAATGGCCAATATTTGTTTTAGAATATTCTGCTTTTTTCATACTGCGAAGTAAAAGGCTTGATAAAATAGGAAATTCAGGCTTATCTTTTAATTCATTTAATAGTCTTTGCATGCTTTTGGGTGTGATTTCATGAATGCTAGTATGGATAGTATAACCTAAAGCTTTAACTAAGTTTAAGAAGTCTTCGATTTTTTCGGCGTTTGGTAAATCATGGATACGATAAATAAAGGGCAATTCCATATTTGATATATGAGAGGCGACAGTTTCATTGGCAGCAATCATAAAATCTTCAATGAGATTTTCGCCGTCACCGCGAGTTCGTTTTTTGATATCAATAGCTCGGCCGTCTTTATCTTGGATAATTTTTGCTTCATCAATATCAAATTCGATATAGCCTTTAGATACCTTTTTCTTACGAAGAATTTTAGCAAGTTCATTCATTTTTAATAAAGTTTCTTTAAATGGTTCGTATCCTTCTGGTGTTTTTTTATTTTCAAGTATTTGATTTACTTTATCGTAAGTCATTTTTTTTTGAGATTTAATATAACTCGGAAATATGTCATATTCAGTAATATCACCACGATTATTGAATGTCATAATACAGCTCATCGTTAGCCGAAGAGCGTTTTCATTTAAAGAACAAATACCGTTAGATAACTTATGAGGAAGCATTGGTATTACAGTATCGGCTAAGTATACAGAAGTTCCGCGATTATAAGCATCATCACCAAGACTTGTATTTTCTAAGACATAATTACTAACGTCAGCGATGTGGACTCCTAATTTATATAAACCATCTTCATAAGTTAAGCTGATAGCATCATCTATGTCTTTAGTATCTGCACCATCAATGGTAAAAATCATCTCTTTTGTTAAATCATGACGATTAACTAAATCTTTTTCCGTAACCTCATTTGGAATACTTTCAAGCTCTTTAATAGTTTCAGGGCTAAAATTAGGCTCAATATCATATTTATAAGCAATACTTAATATGTCTATTCCGGCATCATCTTTGTGACCAATAATTTTTAGAACATCCGCTAAATAACTTTTAGTATTTAGTTTTTTATTTAAGCGAGCGACAACTTTATGGTGTTCAACACAATTGCTAGTTGTTTCATGGGTTAGGAAAATAGTTAAATCAAGTTTTTCATCATCAGGCTTAAGCATCATTTTCTCATTTTTGATAATTATTTCACCAACTATATTTTTTAAATCTCTTTTAATTATTCTTAAAACACGGCCTTCTTTTTTAATACCTTTACTAGTGATTTCAACTAAAACAGTGTCACTATCAATGGCGCTACCAATATTTTCTTTAGAAATGTAAATATCGTCTTCTCTGTTTAATATTAAAAAACCAAAGCCTTTTTTATTAATAGAAATTTTACCTATTTTTAAGCTAGGGCAGTTATCTATTAAAAGATATTTATTTTTTTTAGTTTTAAATAGAACGTATTTATTTACTAATTCTTCTAAACTTGTAATTAAACTTTGATATTCTGAAACGTTTTTTAAACCGAGTAAGTCATTAATTTCAATGTCAGTTTTAGCTTCATGGATATTTCTAAGTGTTTCGATTATTTTTTCTTCCATTAGTTAATTTCCTCTCTTAGTTTTAAATAACAATGTCCACATACGCTTTCGTAAGTTACTTTGTTTTCGCCATCAATTGCTACTTGATCACCATCAAAAGCGGCTTTGCCATTTACTAATCTTAAATTTTGAGTAGCTTTTTTACCACATTTACAAATGGTTTTTAATTCTTCAATATCATCAGCGATTTGTAAAAGACGAGCAGCACCTGGGAAAGCTTGCATTCTAAAATCACATCGTAAGCCATAACATAAAACAGGAATGCCATCATATTTGGTGATTTTATATAATTCATCTACCTGGGCGGGAGTTAAAAATTGGGCTTCATCTATAAGAATGGCCGAAATATCTTTTTTTATGTATTTAGAAACCTTATCTTTTTCATTTAATAAAATATCTACTTTACGGGTTAAATTGTATCTATTAATTACGCGGTCTTTTCCTTTTGTGTCAATACTAGGTTTTAATAGTAATACTTTTCTTCCTTTTTCTTCATAATTGTACGCGACTTGAATAATAGCGGTTGTTTTACCACAATTCATAGCTCCGTAACGGAAATATAATTTAGCCATCAAAATCACTCCTCATTTATTGTACATTTTTTTTCATTATTTTCTCGATATATATTAATAGTTTTCTTTTCAGAAATATCTTTACTTAAGAGTAGGCCTTCCTTAATCAAATCATCAGTTGTAATAGTGCAACCTAAAGTTAAACACTTTTCTTTTAGCAAATTATTTTTGTTTAACTCAATATAAAGACAAGCGGATGTTTCGATAATTTCATTAGTATTTTTATTACTTAACTCTTCTTTTTCTTCATAATAAGTTAAAAAGTTGATACTTGCTAAAACTGCAATTATTCCCATGATGGTAATGGATGCGAGAACTTCTATTAATGTAAATCCTTTATTATTCATATATATATCACTATTTAATTATACAATATTTAGAAATAGTTGGAAAGATATTGAAGATATTTTCTAATATTTTTGACTTGGTGAGTATTCAGACTTAAATATATTGTTAGTTAATATAATATCCTTAAAGCATTAATTGCTTTTTGAATATTTATTATTTTATTAAATAGTTTGTCATTTCGCAATTCTTTTTGCAAAACTTCAGGTGGAGTTTGATATTCAAGTATTTTTCTTGGATAATTATTCATCCAACTACAAATATTATTTATATCACTAATTGAATAATTTTCAATTAGTGTTTTCTTTGGGATAAAATATCTAATAAGACTATTATGTTTTTCGTTAGTACCTTTTTCATAAGAAGCATACGGATGACAAAAATAAAATTTGGTATTTGTTAATTCAATAATATCTAGAAAACCAGAAAATTCAATACCATTATCAGTAGTAATAGAATTAAAAGCCTCATTAATGTGAGAATTGAAATAATCTTTAATTTTTTTGAATTTTAAGATTACTTCTTCTTTGGTTTTAGCTTCGAGTACTCCAATAATTTCAAATCTAGTTTTTCTTTTGGTTAAAGTCATTAATGCTTATGTTGTTCTTTAGAAGCACTAATAACAGTGTCTAACTTTCAGTTTCCAAATGAAGTTATGTTGTTTATTTCTTCAGGTTTTAGCTCAATACTATAAGATAATTTACTAACTGGTAATTTACCTTTATTTTTATATTCACCAGACTTATCAAATTTTGTCATTCTTTTAGTGTCCTTTTTTTTTTACTTTAAGAAGACCATAGTAAATGGCTCGATAAATAGTACGCTTAAGAAAAGATTTGGCAATGCTAGTGAATATTTTGAGATATATTTAGAGATGAATTATCAGAAAAAGTAGAAGTAGAAGCAGATATGAAAATGGTTTTAGAATTAGATTCAACAAAAGAATTCTTAAGAGTTTATAAAATCCATGATGATGCAAGTGTTAAGAAACTAAATTACAAGAAGAATAGTGATGGAACAGTAGAAATAGAAACAAATCATTTAGGAAAATATGTTGTATCATATAAAGAAAAGGAAGAAACTTCAGAGATAAAACAACCAACTAATGAAGAAAATGTAAATCAAAAAGAAGAAAATAAAAATAATGCTTTTTGGATTATTGCAAGTGGAATTGTTGCTTCATTAGAAAAAAATAATTATAAAACATATAAAAATGTAGATACAAAAAAGTGTTTGCATTTTTATTTTTGTTAAATTTGTTTATGATTACATATCAATTTTAACTAAAGTTTATATTAAAGATAATTAATCGAAAAAAATAATGTAAATGAATAGTAAAATATATGTAAAATACAACAAAACACTTTACACGTTTTCACAAAAAATGGTAAAATGAATATATAAGTTGCAAAAATTTTAATTTTGTATTATAATAAATGACATTTAAAAAAGGGAGGACTTATTTTTATGAAAAATTTTAATAAGAAAAAATTAAGTTATTTATTAATTACTATAATTGGTTTTGCTATAATAGCAACTGTTTTTTATCCTAGAAACTCTTTTACAGAGAGTACCAAAGGTCAAAGCAGTATAGCAATAGAAAACAATATTAATAAGGATTTTACATATCTATCAGATATTCCTTATGTCAAAGAACAATCTAGTGTTGGATGGGGAAATATAACCTTAGACCATAATTTAGAGTCAAACCAAAATAATGGATTGATAGCTCTTATTATTAATGGCTCTAAAAAACTATTTTTAAAAGGGATTGCTGCACATGCAACAAGCACTCTTGTATATAATATAACAGGCCTTAATTATGACTATTTTTCAACTTACTATGGTCTCGATGCCTCTAAAGGCACTAATGGAAATGGCGTTAAATTTTCAATCTACACTTCTGTTGACGGTGTAAATTGGGATTTGCATACCTTAGTATCCCCACCAGTAAAAAAAGGTAATAGTGAAGCCGAATTTATAACAATTGATATAAAAGGTAAAAACTACATTAAGCTTTATGCTCATAATAACGGTAATGATACTGCCGACCATGCAGTATATGCTGATGCCATGTTATATAAAGAGGGCTATAATAAAGAAGAGGCTACTAAACCTTATGATTTTATTAAAACTTTAGACGAATATGATAATATTCTAAATAAAGCAACTTATGAAGAATTAGTAACTTCTAAAGAACATACCATTTTATCTCGTAAATTCGTAAGTAACATCGGTTATGAATTATTACAAGCATATGCTCATTTAGATAATAATCATAAAGAAACTATAAAATGGATATTAACTGACCATGAAGCTTTAAAATACTATATTACTGGTGGTAGACCAACAGGTACTTACATGAAATCTTTAGATGTTTTAGTAAGTTTATATAGCAAGTATAAAGATGATTTAAGTAATAAAACTAAAACTCAATATACAGTTTTAGGCGATTTGTATAAGAGAATGATGATTACATTATCGTTAACTCATTCTGCTGATGTTTGTTTATGGATAGGCGGAAATCAATGTTCTAATCCAGTTACAAGATATGAAATATACAAAGAAATGCAAGCTGGAACCAACGAGTTTAATGGTGGAAGTATTTTAAATAATGCAGTATTTGAAACTCTTAATATTGAAGAGATGCGTTGGGTAATGAATAACAATATTGATGATGAAGAAATTAAATGGTTAAATTATTTCATGCGTGTAAAAGGTGGAGGAGAAGCCCGAAGAGGTCCTTATAATTATATAGTTTATAGATTTGGGTATAATTATAATTTGGCACAATATTATAGTGCTGAAAATTATGAAAAATGGGATAAAAAGTATTTTTTATCAAAATTTAATATAACTTATAAAGTAGGTAAACCAAAACTTTGGATAGTATTTGAACAAGGTTCTGTATGCGGCGGTTTATCTAAAACAGGCTCTAATTTAGATGGTGCTTTAGGAATACCTTCTGCTGTACTTGGACAACCAGGCCATGCAGCATTCATGGAATATTCAAAAGCAGCAAATGGTGATGGTATGTGGAGTCTAAACAATGATGTAAGCGGTTGGACTAAATCTGAAAAGAGTGAAAGACTTCTATGTGGTTGGGGTTCAAACAATTGGGATTCATACTATCAAGTGAGTTATGTTCCTTATGCTCAAGAAGCTCTAAATGATTTAGAAAATTATAATAAAGCTTTAGAAACTATGCTCCTTGCTGAGCTTTACGCAAATGATGTTGTAAAATTAGAAGAAATTTACAATAAAGCTTTAGAATACCAATCATTTAATATGGATGCATGGTATGGATTAATCAGAACATATCAACAAAATACTAATAAAACAGCTGAAGATTATATTGAATTGGCAGCTCGTCTAGCTGATAAAATGTATTATTTTCCACTACCTATGTATGATTTATTAAAATTAATAAACAATAATTTAAAAGGTACAAATTATTATGCTATTTATGATAATTATACTAGAATAGCTCTTCAAAAAGCTACTGGCTTAAATGGAGACAATTCATTCATAAATCAACCATCTATATCTCGAATAATGGCTAATTACTTATTAGGAAATAATGATTATTCTATTGCAAGTTTCTCATTTAGTGGCGATAATGCTGGTAAAATAATGCTCGGAAGTAAATACGAAGGTAATGGTGTTCGTTGGGATTATAGCTTAGATGGTGGTAATACATGGACTGCAACTAGTGAAAAAGAAGTTTTACTTAGCAAAACAGAATTAAATAGTATTACTGCTCAAAATGATATTAAAATTCACATTGTTGGAAGTGATTATCGTGATGAGAATATTTATACTATTAATATCATTGATAATGTTATAAATGCTAATAATTTCTATCGTAATGATTTAGAAAATAGAATTATGGGTATTGATTTAACCTATGAATGGCGTAATAGTGAGAATGATGACTGGACAAGCTATGCCACTTCTTCGCCAAATAATACTGGCAACAAGACTTTGCAAATAAGACAAATGACTAATGGCGTTAAACTCGCAAGTAATATTTTAACTTTTGAATTTACTGAAGATAATCAAACGGATACCAGAAAATATATTCCTGTATCACATTTAAGTATTGTGTCTTTTTCAAAGGAATATTCATCAAATCCAGCTAGATATAGTATTGATGGAAACTATAATACTTATTGGTTAAATAGTTCTAATGGTGCTGATGATAAAGAAAGATATATTACTATAATGTTTGATAAAGCTGTATATTTAAGTGCTATGGATTATGTTCCAACTCCAACTAATGGAAAAATAATGACTGGGAAGATTTTAGGAAGCCTAAATGGCGAAGATTTCTTTGAAATTACAAATGTTTCATGGGCTAACAACAATGATACTAAAACTGTTGATTTTGAACCAGTGGAAGTTAAATATGTCAAAATTGTTGGAGAGAATATGTCTTGGTCTAATACTTATAAAAGAGAACATATGGGTGCTAGAATGTTTAATTTCTATCATGACTCAACTCAAAACCCTCATCCTACTGCTGGTATTGGTTATAGCACAACTGATCCAACTAATAAAGAAGTTGTTGCTAGATTAATTAATCCAAGTACAAAAATTACTATCACTAGCGAAGGCGGGGATACCCATGTCTTTAAAGAAAACGGTGACTTTACCTTTGAATTTGTTGATGAAAAAAATACTAAAGGTTCAGCAACCGCAAAAGTTAGATGGATAGACAAAGAAGCACCAACAGCAACTATCGAATTCAATATAACAACTCCAACTAATAAAGAAGTCATGGCAACTATTAAACCTAGTGAAGAAGTTATAGTAACAAATAATACTAATTATACTTTAAATGCTGAAGAACAAGTGTTAGACAAGGACGGAAATATTTTAGAAGGTTTTACAATTGAAGACGAACATGTTATAGATCCTAATGGTAATATAATTGCTAATTGCAATCCTTTAACATATGAGTTTACAAAAAACGGTGAATTTACTTTCGAGTTTCAAGATAAAGCTGGAAATAAAGGTAAAGCAACGGCTAAAGTAGACTGGATTGACACAGTTATACCAGAGGCACAAATTAAATATGACATAAAAAGTAAGACAAATAAAAATGTAACAGCTAGTATAACATTTGATAAAAATGATGTAAAAGTAACAAATAATAATGGAAAAACAACATATGTATTTCAAAAGAATGGCGAATTTACTTTTGAATTTAAAGATGCTGCTGGTAACATTGGAAGTGTTACTGCAAAAGTAAATTGGATTGATAAAGAAGCCCCAACTGCGGAATTAAAATATGATAAAAGTAGCAAAACTAAAGCAGTTGTAAAAGTTGTTAATCCAAGCGAGGAAATTAGTTACAAAGAAGGTAATGGAACTTATGAGTTTGCTGAAAATGGAATTTATAAAATTGTAATTTATGATAAAGCCGGCAATTCAAAAACTTTAAAGGCTATTATTGATTGGCTTGAAGAAAAGAAACCAGACAAACCAGTTAATCCGGATGAGCCAAGTGATAATGACAACAGTGATAATAAGCCAAATAAGCCTAGTGATGATGGCAACAATGATAATAAACCGAATAAACCTAGTGATAATGACAACAATGATAATAAACCGAATAAACCTAGTGATAATGACAACAATGATAATAAGCCAAATAAGCCTAGTGATAATGACAACAATGATAATAAGCCAAATAAGCCTAGTGATGATGGCAACAATGATAATAAGCCAAATAAGCCTAGTGATGATGACAACAATGATAATAAACCGGATAAGCCTAGTGACGCTGGCAACAACAATGATAACTCAAGTAAACCAGAGAAACCTGGAGATAGCACAAATACAAATAATCCAGGTACAATAACTAAGCCTAATGATAGTAACAATGGCAATAATAATAACACTACTACTCCAGGTAACGAAACCAAAGAACAAACATATAGTGCTGGAAATATTACTATTAATATTCCAGAAGATGCTGTTAAAGACAATATTACTTTAACAAGAAACTTTATAACAATAAATAGTACTTTAAAAGAAAGATTTGGTGCATCAAGTGAGTATTTTGAATTATACTTTAATAACGAAAATCTAGATAAAGTAGAACCAAATACAATTATGAAGTTAACTGTAGAATTAGATAAAACCAAAAAATTCTTAGGAATCTATGAAATAACGGAAAATTCTTTAATTAGAACATTAAATTATGAAGTAGAAAATGATGGTTCTATCAAATTTGAAACAGACCACTTAGGAAAATATGTTATTTCTTATAATGAAGAAACATCAGAATCACCAGTAACAAATAAACCAGAAACTTCTGAAACAAGAATAAATAATAATGTCATCTGGTTTGTTGCAAGTGGTGCAGTAGCTGCCGCTGGTCTTATGGGATTAGTATTGAAGAAAAGAAAATCTAAAAAATAGAATGACTATTCAATTAGTTGTTCTTTTTTCTATGAATAAATTTTTTACTATAAATAATAATTATGATAAAATAACTTAAATTTACGGAGGGGTTTAAATGAAGGTATATATAGTCGATAGTTGTTGTGATATTAGTCGTTCTTATATTCAAGGCTTAGAATCAATAATTTAATATATGTAAATAGTATTAATGATGCGGATATTATTTGTTATATAGGATGTGTCTATGTAAAAGAAAGAATTGATAAATCTATAACAGATATTAATGAATTAATTGCCAATAAAAATAGAAATACTAAATTAGCTGTATTTGGCTGTGTTACAGCTTATGACAAATTTTATGATTATTTTAAAGATAATAAAGATATTGATTATATTGGCCGTGGATATGGAGTTAATATGCAACGTGAATTAGCTTAATATTTAGATATGCAAAAAGCTAGTACTGTCGTTTATTATCCATCTATGAGTTATAATCTTAGAAATAGAAAAAGACCAGATATAGTTATACAAGATGGCTGTTCTAAAAGATGTGCTTATTGTAAAAGCAATTATTTAAATTTTTCTCTAAAAAGTATTCCTTTTGAAGAAATAATTTGTGCTATTAAATATTTTAGTGATTAATTTGGCATAACTGAAGTAAATCTTACTGGTTTAAATGTTTCAGAATATGGGTTAGACTTATATAAAAAACTTAAACTTGCTGAGTTGATTAGTCATATTAGTAAAATTTCCACTATTAAAAGTATTATGCTGGATTCTTTATGCCCTGATAACATCAATCATGAACTTTTACGTGAAATTTTATTTAATCCTAAAATAAAGAGGGTTATGATTCCTATTCAATCTATGGATGATGATATGCTAAAGTTAATGGGAAGACGCAATACTGCGAAAGAAGCCCGTAATATTTTAAGTATGATTTCTACTTATAGACCAGATATATTTATTGAAACTATATTCTTAGTTTGTTATCCTACTGCAGTTATGACTAAAGAAGAAAAATACGCCTTAAAACTATATTACTATGAAAATATGATTAGTTTAATTGAGCGTCAAAGAAAAGAGCTTTTATCGCATCCGGTTGAAGGAACATTAATATATAAAGATGCCGGAAAAGACTATTATAGTACTTTATATCGCTTTATTACTAACGAATTACTATAACTTGTCCATCAAGCTAAATAAAATTAGGCGATACTACACTAATTAATGCTGACTTTGTTGAGCAAGTACCTAATATGTTCTATGCAACCTCACCAAATCATGTAAATGGAAGAATCCTTCGTAAATTATAATTTTTATATTCATATTAATAAAAACTTATAACTAAAGTATTTTTATGTATTTTTAATATTTTTGCTTTACATGTTTAATTTTTCATTTTATCTTTATTATAGTTTATTGTATTTAAAATACCATACTATTTTTGTTGTATTTTTATTAACTTTGCATGAACTACCATTTTTTCTTTATCATTATAACAAGTAGATAAAGTTAAAATATTATCGTCATCAGAAACTGAAGTTTTAAAGTCAAATATACTTCTATCCAGTAACATATCACTAAATTTTCTAAATTCTTTATTTGAATTAAAATTTGTATATAAATAATCACTAGTGGTTTCTATATGATAGATACTAAATATTTGCCATAAAGTATTTCCATATTCTGTTGATATTTTGATTATATGATTAAGAGGATTATTTAACCATTCTTTATAAAGAGTATTTTTAAGAGTTCCAAACATTGTCTTATCGCTTCTGCCATGCCCATATATAATCATATTTTTATCTAATTTATTAATAGAATTTCGATAGTCCAAAAAAATCCAACCTGCATTATTATATGTCTTATTAAACGAATGATTTAAATAATAATCATTATCTTTTGCTTGAACAAACGGATAGTTTATATTTGTTCCACTAACTTTAATCCAGCCAATAGTTGAGGCATTTTGTTCTTTTAAATCTTTAAAATCCACATCTATTAAATTCATTTTTATATAATCTATATAGGGATTGTCATTCTCTAACTCATTATTTTCAATAATTTGAGTTTTCTCAGTATCTTTAATTTCTTTAATTTCTGTTACTTCTAAAATATTATTAATTTGAGTTGTAGTATCTTTAGAATCAATATACCATTTTGCTATTTTAATAGAAGATAAAATAACAATAACAATACATGTATTCAAAATTATAAAAAAAAGAAAATTTTTCCACTTAACTCTAATTATTTGCTTTTTTGGCATTTTATATCACCTACGTAATTATAACATACATAAATAGGAATAAGAATAAAACAAGTGTAAAGTTAACTAATATAGTGTTAATAATTTACATTTTTTATGTTATACTTTATGTAAAGCATTGTGAGGTATAATAAATGAAAAAAAGAGTTCAATTTTTATCTATGATTTTTATTATAGTTACAGCATTTCTAGTGCTTGATATTGCCGTAGATGCTGCTACTAAAGAATCGGTAGTAGCAACTATAAATAACACTACGTATACTAGTTTAAAAGAAGCGGTCGAGGTAGCAAATGAAGGTGATACCGTTACATTAGTTTCTGATACAACTGAAAACGAAGTTATTGAAATAAATGTTGGCATTACTATTAATGGAAACAATCACAAAATCACATCTAGTTTAACAGGAACTGATGCTGTATTTTTAATAAATACCAGTAGCGAAACCATTATAAATAAAGTTGTAGTAGAAACTAACACTAGAGGAGTAGCTATTAATAATAGTGTTCATAATTTTAGTATTAATAACAGTACACTTAAAGTGGGTGCTCGTGGTGTAACAATAAACTCTTATGCTAATCATGATTCAATTTTAAATATTAATGATTGTATTATTGATAACACAACAGTTAATAATTACAATGAAGAAGTTGCTAGTCCTGATTTTAGAGGAATCTCTTTATGGGAATATAAAAATTCAACTATTACAATTAAAAACACGATCGTTGAAGGCTTTACTTATATAATCAATATTGCACCATTAGACTATTCTTATGAAGGAACTAAATTAATAATTGATAATAGTGTTTTAAAAGGAAGAGCCGGGTTAAACATATGGGGATCAAATTTAGATATTGAACTCACAAATTCTGAAATACTAGGAATTAATAATTTTAGTGGTCCAAGTGAACGTTTTGCCAATATTGTTATAAATGGTACTGCCAATAACACCAAACTAAATATTACTAATACTAAATTTACAAATTATGAAAATGAAACAGGTCTAAACAATCCTGCCGCATTACAATACATGTTATCAGTGAGATCTATAAATAACAAAATTACAATTTCCGGTGATAGTTCTTTTATAGATAGCACCAATAAATTAGAAGATGCTTTATATTATGGTATTGATTCATATACAGATATAACTGAAGAAAATGAAATAATAACCAAAAACAATATTGAAATAACTGGTGGATTATATTCAAATGACGTATCAGATTTTGTCGGAAGTGGTTATGAATGCGTTTTAGAAAGTGGATTATATCAAGTTAGAGAAATTAAGCCTAATCCTCCTATCATTGAAATAGAAGAAATAGATTTAAACACACTAGTAGATAAAGTAAATTTAGGCGCCATTAATACCTCAGCAACAAAAGAAATTTTATTAGACACTTTAACTAATACAAGTGAAGTAAATATAGAAAATAAGAATATTAAAGTTACAATTGATATGAAAGATATTGAGTCACCTATTAATCAAGAAAAATATAATAATATAGTAAAAGATGCTATTATTAAAAATTATTTTGATATTTCAATTAATGTAATTGACACTGATACAAATAATATAATTGGTACTTTAACAGAATTAAAAGACAAAATTTCTTTTGGCATAATTATTACAAGCTCACTTCAAAATCCTGCAAAAGGATATGTTAGAAAATACTATATAATAAGAGAACATAATGATAATTATGAAATATTAGATACTATGTTATCGGAAGATGGAAAATCATTAATATTTGAAACTGATAAATTTTCAACTTATGCTTTAGCTTATGTAGATGAATTGGTTGAAGAAGAACAAAAACCAGAAGAAAAGCCATCTGAGCAACCTGATGATAATACAGAAATTAATAAACCAGAAAATAAACCAAGTGATAATCCTGGGAACAAAGATGAAGAAACAACTGAACCTGATAAAAAACCAAATGATAAACCTAATAATGATGAAACAATAAATGATACTGATGTTAAGCCAAATGACAAGCCAAGTAATCCGGCAGAAGATAAACCTAATGAAAATGAAAAGCCAGATTCCCCAACTATTGAAAATCCTAAAACGTTTGATAGTCTAATATCATATGTAATTATTAGTAGTGTTTCTATAGCTGGAGCAGCTGTTATTGGTATTTATTTTAAGAAAAAAGCAATATAATAAACTTTTAAAGAATAACTATAAGTATAGGGTGGTTGTTCTTTTTTTGTTTTTTAAAATATTATGGTATAATTTATGCCATGATATTTAAAGAATTTTTTATAATTCGTATATTGTCAATAAATAAATGTCATGATAGAATATATAAAAATAGAGTTTATTTTTAATTTAAATATTAGTTGTATAGGAGGAAAAAATGCAAAAACATAAATTTTTAAATTCTAAAATTTTTCTTAGGGTTTGCTGTTTTTTAATCATATTAGGAATTGCGCTTTACTTCGGAAATTCAAAAGGGAGTTATGCACAAATCCCACAGAATGTACTTAATACTGCTAATAACAAAGATAATCAAGTGCTGTATTTATCTGATATTCCATATCAAAAGGCTGAAATAGGTTGGAAAACAATTGGACTAGATAAAACTAATGACAATGCTGCATTAATAATGAAAATTGATAATGCCTCTGTTGTTGTAAAAAAAGGAATATGGGCTCACGCCACATCTACTATAGAGTATGATATTAGTAAATATAAAGATTATGATTATTTTATCACTTACTATGGATTAAATACAAGTGCTGGTAGTACCGGAAATGGTGTAAAGTTTTATATATATACTTCAAAAGATGGAAAAACTTGGAATCTGCGTACAGAAGAAAATCCCGCTCCATTAAAAGGAGTAAATAATGCAGTCCGAGTTAAAATTGATATTAGAGATGCCAATTATATCAGACTTTACGCTAATGATAATGGTTCAAATGCAAGCGATCATGCTGTATGGGGAGATGCTAAACTAGTAAAAGAAGGCTATTCTGATAATGTTATGATGACTGTTGAAGAATTTGATAAAATAATTAAAGAACATTATCAATCAGGCACAGTTGAAGATGATTTAAAGCTTTTCTTGCTACAACGAAACTTTATCAAGAATTTTGGGCAATATCAACTTCGTTCTTTTTTGGAAAGTGATCCTAAAAATTATGAAACATTGGATTGGTTTTTAAATAATGAAGAGGCATTACGTTTATGGACAATTGGTGGAAAGCCTAGTGGAACTTACGAAAAATCATTACAAGTTCTTAGTAATCTCTATCATGCTCATAAAGAAGATTTAGCAAATGAAAATATAACAACTCTGGGAACAAAATATAAGGATTTATATTTAAGAATGATGCTATCTTTATCTTTGACACATGCTGGGTCTGTTGGCTTGTGGACAGACATAAGACAACAATCTAATGCTTTAAAACGTTACGAAATATATAAACAAATGCATTTAGATGGTCTTTTAGATGATGCTATGTTTGAAAGTTACACAATTGATGAGATGCGCGGAGTTATGGCTAACAACATAGATGATGAAGAGATATTATGGTTGCATGATTATTCAATGAAATTTTCAACAACAGCAGAACGGTTTAATCCTTATAAATATATTAATTACACTCTAAATTACGGCTATTACAGGCCAAAATATTATAGTCAAGAAAATTATGATATGTGGGATAAAAAATATAATTTATCAAAATATAATGTTCCTTATAAATCTGGAAGCCCAAAATTATGGATTGTATTTGAAGAGGGCGCTGTTTGTGGTGGATTATCTAAAACAGCATGTAATTTATATGGCGTATGGGGATATTCAGCTCGTGTTGTAGGACAACCGGGGCATGCTGCATATGTTTATCTTTATAACGCTGGCGGAGGAAAATATGCATGGCAATTAGCTAATAGTGTGGCAGCTACAGGATGGGCAAATACCACTGGTGCTGGATACAATGGCTGGGGAAACAGATATGCTACTAATAATGGCAATATTAAAACGGGTTCTTATTTGTTACTTTCTCAAGAAGCTCAAAATGAATATGAAAAATATGAAAAATCACAATTAATTTTGCTGTTAGAAGATGTTTATAAAAATGATAAAAAGAAGTTAGAGCAAGTGTATCGTGATACTCTAAAAGAAGAAATAATTAATTTAGATGCTTGGATTGGCTTAGTGAATTTATATATAGCTGATAGTACAAAAACTGAAGCACAATTAATAAAGTTAGCAGAAGAAATTTCTGAAGTTTATACCTACCATCCACTTCCGATGTATGACTTAACAAGAAGAATTGGCTCTAAAATTGTTTCACCAGGATATCGCAGTAAGTTAATGATGTTACAAGATGAAACGTTACGAAAAGCAACAAAGGCAACAGGAAAAGAAA
Source organism: uncultured Mycoplasmatota bacterium (assembly GCA_948470005.1). The sequence goes on along the minus strand of CAOKNI010000005.1, from coordinate 30,902 downwards.
CCATATATCATAAAGAAATTCCTGTAATAGCAAACGCACTTTTAGGAATAGTAGATTCTAGAGTTGCTACTTTCTCATTTGATGGTACTAATGCTGGCAAAATAGTTTTATCTAAGCAATTGCAAAGTGCCCAAGTTAGTTGGAAATATAGTTTAGATGGAGGTAAAACCTGGACTGACTGCTTTGAACATTCTGCTCAACTAACGAATAAACAACTAGCAAGTATTACTGCTGAAAATGATATTAAAATTCATATTACTGGAGTGCCAATGACAGATGCTAACATTTATACTATAGATATACTAAAAGGAGTATTCCCAAGCAATAGTGTATCAATAGATGATTTGGAAAATCGTATTATGGGAGCTACTAATAAAATGGAATGGACATTAGACCCTAATGGAGAATGGAATTCATTTGCTGATACAAATCCAATTTTTAAAGGAGATGTCAAAGTTTACGTTAGAATGACTGCCACCGGAATTTATACAATGAGTGATCGAGTATATTATACGTTTACTACTAATACTTCATCTGAATCACATCGATATATTCCAAGAAGTAATTTAAAGGTAATTGATGTTTCTGGCACAAGTGGAGGTAATAAGGATTACATCATTGATGGAAATTTAAATACAGCATGGCACAGCTACTATAATAAAAATAGTTTAGGTCAAAAATATATTGCTTCTTACGCTACCATAGAGCTTGATAAACCAAAATATATATCTGAATTAGATTATGTGCCACATGCAAATGCAACATCTTCACTAGGTAATTATCCGTCAGGAAAAGCAAGTCGTTTAGACATTTATGTAAGTATAGATGGTAAAAATTGGGAACTTGCAGCATCAAAAAGCAATTTAGGCAACAATAATAACTTAAAAAAGATAACTTTTGATGAACCGATATATGCAAAATATGTCAGAATTAATTGCCCATCAGTTTATGAAGCTGGTCTTCAATATTTCTTTTCGATTTCTGTTATAAATTTATATGAAGATCCATCAGCTAGTGAGATACCAACAGCAGAAGTAAATTACAATATTATAAATAAGACTAACAAAGATGTTGTAGCAGAGCTTGTTGATGAAAATAGACCTATCACAGTAACAAATAATGGTGGTAAAACTTCTCATACATTTACACAAAATGGCGATTTTACGTTCGAATTTGTAGATAGAAACGGAAATAAAGGAACAGCAACAGCTAAAGTTGACTGGATTGATAAAAATCCGCCTAAAGTTGAAGTAACTTTTAATACTACAGAAATAACAAGTGAAAATGTTGTAGCAACGCTTATATTTGATAAAAAGGTAACTATTTTATCAGAAGATGTTCAAGTATCAGAAAATCCTGTTGATAAGAGTAAAACAATTACATTCTTAGAAAATGACAACTTTGAATTAAAATTTGCAGATGAATTGGGAAATATAGGTTCAAAAATAATTACAGTTGATTGGATTGATACTGATGCTCCAACTGCAGAATTTGAGTTTAATACTACTCATTTAACTGATGGCAATGTTATAGCAACTTTAAAACCAAGCGAAGAAGTAACTGTAACAAATAATGATGGCAAGGATACTTATACATTTACTGAAAATGGTGAATTTACTTTCGAATTTGTAGATAAAGCAGGTAATAAAGGAATAGCAACAGCAAGTGTAAATTGGATTGCTAAATTACCAAAATATGAAATTAAATACTCTACTAAAGCATTAACAAACCAAGATGTAACAGTTACCCTAGAACTCGAAGATGGATATCAAATATTTAACAATAATGCTAATAAAGAATATATCTTTGTTGAAAGTAGTACCTTTAATTTTCTATATAAGGATAAATACGGTAATGATGGAATAATTCCTGTCACTGTAGATTGGATTGATAAAGAAGCTCCAACTGGCGAATTCGAGTATAGTATCAATAAATGGACAAATAAAAATGTAATAGTAACTTTAAAGCCAAGTGAGGAAGTAACAATAATCAACAACGACGGACAAAATACTTATACTTTTTCAGAAAATGGTAAATTTACCTTTGAATTAGTTGATAAAGTTGGAAATAAGGGAACAGCAACAGCAAAGGTAGATTGGATAGACAAAGTTGTCCCGACAGCAACTATTGAGTATAGCACTAAAGAATCAACGGAAGGACCAGTAATAGCAACAGTAAAACCAAGTGAGGAAGTAACTATTACTAATAACAAAGGGCAAAATACTTATACATTTACTGATAATGGAGAATTTACCTTTGAGTTTACAGATAAGGCTAGAAATAATGGGACAGTAACGGCCAAAGTTGACTGGATAGATAAAAAAGTTGATGAAAAACCAGATGATAAGCCAACAAATCCAGATAAGCCTGAAGATAATACGGATAATAAGCCAACAAATCCTGACAAACCTGGAGATAATACGGATAATAAGCCAACAAATCCAGATAAACCTGAAGATAGTACGGATAATAAGCCAACAAATCCAGATAAACCTGAAGATAATACGGATAATAAGCCAATAAATCCAGACAAGCCTGGAAATAATACGGATAATAAGCCAACAAATCCTGACAAACCTGAAGATAATACGGATAATAAGCCAATAAATCCAGACAAGCCTGGAAATAATACGGATAATAAGCCAACAAATCCTGACAAACCTGAAGATAATACTAATGATAAACCAAGTTCATCAAAGTATAAAAAATATAGTATAGGAAATATAATTGTTGAAATAACTGAAGATAAAGTTAAAGAAAATATGGTATTAAAGAAAATTCCGATAGTATTAAGTAGCTCACTAATAACCCAATTTGGTAAAGAAAGCGAATATTTTGAATTAATCTTCCAAGACAAATTATCAGAAAAAATCGATATGAATACTAAACTTAAGATGACAATTGAGTTAGATAAAGAAAAAGACTTCTTAGGTATATATGAGATAAATGATAATAATCAAATTAAAATTCTTGGACACAAAGTAAATGCCGATGGAACAATTGACATAGAAACAGATAGTTTAGGAAGATATGTAATTTCTTATAAAGAAGAAAAAACAAACACATCAATTACTGATAAACCCCAAGATACAGATAAAACAAATACTAATGTTATTTTATTAATTGTAAGTGGATTTATTTTAATATTAAGCTTTAGCATATTTACTTTAAAAAAAACGGGCTTATTAGCAAAAAAGAATGACTAGGGAGTCTGCTGAAAAAGTATATAAAGATTACTGTAAACTTGATATGAACCCCGTTTCTTGGACAAAATAGAAACGAGGTTTTTGTATGTCAAAATTGAGTTATGAAGAAAAAATAGAAATATATAACAAAAGAAAAGAAGGAGAAACATTAAAAACTTTACAATCTAAATATGGAATGACTAAACACAATATTCAATATTTAGTATGGTTAATAGATAAGCATGGATTTGATATTCTTAGAACAACCAAAAATAAAGAATATCCAAAACAATTTAAAGAAGATGCAATAAATAGAGTATTAATAGACAATGAACCAATTCAAACTGTTGCTATAGATATTGGACTATTAAGTGATGGAATGTTACATAATTGGATTAAAAAATATAAAGAAAACGGTTATAATATAGTTGAACGAAAACGCGGAAGGAGTCCAACTATTATGAAAAAACCAAAAGCATCAAATAAAAAAGAAACTATTGAAGAAGAAATTGAAAGATTAAAAAAAGAAAATTTATATTTGAAAGCAGAGCTAGATTATTCAAAAAAATTGAGAGCTGTAGTTCAAGCAAGGAAGAATCAACAACAGAAGAAAAAGTAAATGTTGTAAGTGAACTACGGCTAAAATACCCATTAATGATTCTTCTAAAAGTATCAGGTTTAGCAAAATCGGTGTATTATTATACTTTATCCAAAGTAGATAAGGATAATAAGAATAGCAAAATCATAGAAAAGATAAAAGAAATATTTATTAATAATAAAGAAAGATATGGTTATCGTAGAATAACATTGGAACTTAGAAATCAAGGTTATAATGTGAATAATAAAAAAGAATATAGAATAATGGTTAAATTAGGGTTAAAACCACTAAAAAGAAATAAAAGAAAATATTCTTCTTATAAGGGCAATGTTGGTAAAATTGCTGAAAATTTAATTGAACGAGAATTTAATGCAAAAAATCCAAACGAAAAATGGTATACAGATGTAACAGAATTTAACCTTAGAGGAGAAAAAATCTATTTATCACCAATATTAGATGGATTCAATGGTGAAATAGTATCTTATAATACTTCTAAATCACCTAATTTAGAGCAGATAAATGATATGCTTAATAAAGCGTTTGATAATAAAAATTTAGAAGGATTAATACTGCATTCAGATCAAGGGTGGCAATATCAACACCAATCCTATCACCAAAGGCTCAAAAATAAAGGGATAAAACAAAGTATGTCTAGAAAAGGAAATAGCATGGATAATCGAATGATGGAAAATTTCTTTGGGTTAATTAAAACCGAAATGTTTTATGACCAAGAAGATAAATATCAAACTTTAGATGAATTAGTTTTAGCAATAGATGACTATATAAAATATTATAATTATGATAGAATTAAAGAAAAATTAAAAGGACTGTCACCTGTCAATTACAGGCTACAGTCCTCTAATTAGAAACTATTTATAAACTGTCCAACTTTTGGGGTTCAGTTCAACAATAGTCTTTTTATTTTAATATTTATACATAAGGAAACATGGTGATATCATGCTAAAGTAAAACAAGAAACGAAAAATGGGAATCATAATGAGAAAAGAGTAGAAAACTATTATGTTGATGTGGAGAAATGCAAATGTTGTCCTTTTAAAGAAGGTTCTAAGTTCAAAACTTATTCTGTAAAAATTAAATATATGGACTATATAGATACTGAAGAGTTTACAGATTTATATAAATAAAGATATAAAATAGAAGCTAAAAATGCCGAATTAAAAATAATTATAATTATGGCAATGGAAAAGCCTATGAAAAACTTGGTTTTACTATACAAGGGGTAACTACACTCTTTTTAGCCAATATGAAAAGAATAATTAAACTAAATGAATAAAAAAATAAAAGTATATAGTAAAAATAACCTTATATTTATGATTTTTTATAAACAATATAAAAAACTGACAAATAGAAAATCAATTTTAAATATCATTTTAAATTTTAGCTACTTCTCCAGCAGTCTCCTAGATAGTTGTTATTTTTTTTGATATTTAATTATATAAAGCATTTTGGTAAAGCGAATCCAAGAAAAAAACTTTAGTTTTAATACAAAATAAAAAATAATTTTATATTACTATAACAGAACACTTGTTTTTATATTATAAAGATGATATCATTATTTCATAAACGGTTTATATAATTAAAATATTAGTGAATAATAAACATGGAGGATGTTATGTTTAAATTAGTATCAAAATTTGAACCATCTGGCGACCAGCCAGAGGCTATAAAAGAGCTTGTAGAAGGAATAAAAAAAAGCAAGAAAGAACAAGTTTTACTAGGCGCAACAGGCACAGGCAAGACATTTACAATTGCTAATGTTATTAAGGAAGTTAACAAGCCAACCTTAGTTTTAGCCCACAATAAAACTCTCGCAGGCCAGTTGTATAGCGAACTGAAAGAATTTTTTCCTGAGGACCACGTCGAATATTTTGTTAGTTATTACGATTATTATCAACCAGAAGCTTATGTTCCATCTAGTGATACTTATATCGAGAAAGACGCTTCTATAAACGATGAAATAGATGAATTACGTCATGGAGCCACCAGTGCATTAATTAATTATAATAACGTTATAGTAGTATCAAGTGTATCATGTATTTATGGTATTGGTGAAAAAGAAGAATATGAAAAATCAATGTTAGTTTTAACAGTAGGCGATAAAATTAAGAGAAATGATATTTTAAACAGGCTAATAGATATGACTTATGAGCGTAATGATTTAGATTTTCATCGAGGGACATTTAGAAGTCGTGGTGATAGAATAGATATTATTCCTGCTAATGAACACGAACATGGTATTAGAATTGAATTATTTGGTGATGAAATAGAACGTATTTCGACTTTTGAGCCGGTAACGGGTGTTACTATTGCTGATAAGAAAACTATAACTATATCACCAGCTTCACACTTTGTTACTAGTCCAGAAAAATTAGAAAAAGCAATTAAAAGAATTGAAGAGGAATTAGAACTTAGATTACAAGAGTTAAAAGGAGAAGGAAAATTATTAGAAGAACAAAGACTCAGGGAAAGAACTAATTATGATATTGAAATGTTAAAAGAAACTGGTTTTTGTAATGGTGTGGAAAACTATTCAAGACATTTAGCTTTACGTGGCCCAGGAGAAACTCCGACTTGTTTAATAGACTTTTTTCCTAAAGATTTTTTACTAGTAATTGATGAATCACATGTAACATTACCACAAGTAAGGGGAATGTATAATGGTGATAGAATGCGAAAACAAACTTTAGTTGATTTTGGCTTTCGTCTTCCAAGTGCCCTAGACAATAGGCCTCTTAACTTTACAGAATTTGAAACCAAAATTAACCAAGCAATATATGTCTCAGCAACTCCAGGTGATTATGAACTCGAACATACTAGTGGTAAATATGTAGAACAAATAATTAGACCAACTGGCCTACTTGATCCAACTATTGAGATTAAACCAAGCCTTGGTCAAATAGACGATATAATTGACCAAATAAAATTACGTAAAGAAAAAAATGAAAGAGTTTTAATTACTACATTAACTATTAGAATGAGTGAAGAACTAACCAATTATTTAAAAGAAATGGGTATTAAAGTCGCATACCTTCATAGTGAAATAAAAACATTAGAAAGACTTAAAATTATTCGTGAATTACGCTTAGGAGTCTATGACTGTATTGTTGGTATAAATCTTTTAAGAGAAGGCCTAGATATACCTGAAGTAAGTTTAATATGTATTTTAGATGCAGATAAACAAGGCTTCTTAAGAAGCGAACGAAGCTTAATTCAGACAATTGGTAGATGTGCACGTAATGCAAGCGGCCATGTTATTATGTATGCAGACAATATAAGTGACGCTATGGATAAAGCCATTAAAGAAACGGCAAGACGTCGTAGTATCCAAGAAGAATACAATTACCAAAACAATATAATTCCAACAACAATAACAAAGGAAATAAAAGAAATAGTTTCTAACGAAGTTGAAAATAAAACTAAAAAAGCGAAGATGAGTAAAAAAGAAAAAGAAAGCATTATTTTAACTCTTGATATGGAAATGAAAGAAGCTGCTAAAAATCTTGACTTTGAAAGAGCGATGGAACTTCGAGATATCTTATTTGAAATGAAAAAATAAAATCACTAGCAAGATATGTTTTAAAAACTTTTTTTCTTTTTTAAGAATAAAATATTTGCCAAAGCAAGGCATGATAAAAGCAAAAAAAGAAAAGTCAAAGTACATATTAAGTAAACTTATAAAAATTTTTAAAATTATAAAAAATCACCACTAAAGTGATGTCAAATTAATTGTCCTTTTTCTTGAATACAAATAGTTTACTTAATATGTAATTAGCTATAATAACAATTACTTGCGATACTAATTTTCCAATTTTATCATTTAGATGAAAAACTGACACAATAATAAACATTATAAACATATCTAAAAGTAAGCTAAGAATTCTTGAACCTACAAATGATGAAGCTTCTTTAATTATATCTTTTTCTTTGCTTTTAAAAACAAATACTCTATTCGTAATATAAGCAAAAATCACGGATAATATCCAAGAAATAATATTCGCTATTTGCAGTTGTATATTATTTTCAGGATTTAAAAAAGTTGCTGTGCATAAATAATAAACTACCAAGCTTACAACAGTAGTTAACACTCCTACTATAAGATAATTAATTATTTCTTCATATTTATGATAAATATCAAAAAAATTTTTCATGTTGGTACCACATCCTTAAATTCATTATACAAAAAATACTCATAAAAATAAATAAAAATCTTTGAATTTTGTCATATTTTGGTATAATAAAAAAGGAGATGTAAAAATGGATAATGCTAGTAAAAAGAAAAGTAATAATTTAAATAAAACAAATACCAAAAAGAAATCAGCTGTTAGTCATAATAAAATTTCTAAAAGAAGAGGGACTAAAACCGCCTCAAAAAATTTTAAAAATAATCAAAATAAAAAATATAATAATACTAAAAAGAATAATGGAACCAAAAAATCGACTGCAGCTAAAACAACAAACAATAAAAAGACACCAGCCAATATAGTACAAACTATTCCTAAAAAAGATGCTACAATAAAAAATGCGGATACTAAAAAAACGGAAAACTTAAAATCAGAAATCAAAATTCCAGAAAAAGTAGAAGTGCCTATTACTCCTGCTAAAGAAGAAATCTCAAGGGCAAGTAATAAATTAGAAAAAAAGTCAAAACAAATCAGTAGCTTTATATATTTAATATTCTTAGTAATATACTTAGAAGTTATTTTAAAATTAATTGTTTTTAAAAGCCTTAATGGTTTAAGTTACACTTTGATTTTTAGTGTGCCATTTATCCTAATCTTATATTTGCTAATTAACGTATTTAAAGAAAAGGGCAATAAAATATTATGTTATATTTTAACCATTGTTCTTTCTACATATTATGGCTTTCAATGCATTTTCTTTCGCCTTTTTAGTAACATATTTTCATTTAATACTATCGCTTTAGCATCAGACATCGGTGAATTTAAAAATATGATTTATACGACAATAACTGGCAATATAATAACCATAATTCTTTATTTAATCCCTATTACTTTATTAATTATTTTTCATAAAAAAATAGCTTTTAAAAGGACTAAAACTTCTAATATACTTATAGCTTTAAATGTTTTAGTGGGTGCTTATATTTTAAATTTAGGATTATTATATTTTAATAAGAAAGATGTTTATTCTGCTTATAACTTATATTTTAATGTTAATAGTGAAATAAAAAATGTTGAAAAATTCGGTTTAGCTACAACTTTTAGACTAGATATAAAACGCATAATATTTGGTTTTGAAGAAAAATTAACAACGGAAAAACTTCCGAGTAACATGCCACCAAATGATAATCCAATTGTTAATGAAAAACCTAAATATAATAAAATAGAAATAAACTTTAATAAATTAATAAATGAAGAAAAAAATGCCACTATCAAAGATGTTTTAACTTATTTTAAAAATAGTGAAGCTACAAACCAAAATAAATATACCGGTATGTTTAAAGATAAAAACCTTATATTTATTCTTGCAGAAGGATTTAATATGATTGCAGTAGATAAAGAACTAACTCCAACACTTTATAAGCTAACTCATGAAGGGTTTGTTTTTAATAATTATTATTCTCCTGTATTTCTAAGTACAACTGGCGGGGAATTTCAGGCAACCACCGGCTTAATACCGACTCAGGAAACACTTTCGATATGGAAGAAAAATGAACCAACAATTAAATATGCTTTAGGTAATAGTTTTCAAAATATTGGTTATAAAACACAAAGCTATCACAATTGGACATATACTTACTATAAAAGAAATAGTACTATGAAAACCTTAGGATTTGAAAATTATTTAGGGTGTGGGAATGGTATAGAAGATTTAATAAGCTGTGATTGGCTTCCAAGTGATTTAGATATGATAAATAAGACATTTCCACTTTATCAAAATGCTGGAAAGTTTGCTACTTACTATGTATCTGTATCAGGTCATGCCCCATACGTTTATAATTCTGGTGGAAACTCTATTGCTTTAAAAAATATGGATAGGGTCGAAAATCTTCCATACTCTGATAGTGTTAAAGCCTATCTTGCTACTCAAATAGAGTTTGACAAAGCTCTTGAAGCCTTAATTAAATCACTAGACGAAGCAGACATACTAGACGATACCGTTATTTCCTTTGTAGGGGACCATTACCCATATACTTTAACCGTTGACGAGGTAAATGAATTAAGTACTTATGAGCGAGATGAAGTTATTGAGGTTAATCGTAGTAACTTTGTTATTTGGAATAATAAAATGTCCAATCCAATCGTTATTGATAAAGTAGGAAGCCAAATCGATGTCTTACCAACTCTTTTAAATTTATTTGGTATAGAGTATGACTCTAGATTAATAGTTGGCAAAGATATTTTAAGTACTGCACCAGGTTTAGCAATATTCTCTAATCGTAGTTGGGTAAGTGACTATGGTACTTACAAAAACGGTAAATTTACTTTAAGAGAAAATAAATCATTACCAAATGAAATAGATTATATCCAAAACATTAATAATGTAGTTGCAAATAAATTTACTATTAGTAATCAAATTATTAAATATAACATGTATGATTATATATTTAAATAATTGGTAAAAAGAGGGTAAATAAAACGGTAAAATAATAATAAACTATAAATATGTACACAGGTATTACTTAGTACATATTCTTGTTTTAATATCAATCTAATATTATAAGTATTAACGATATTGAAAAGTAATATCTAAAAAGGAAGCGTTTAATCTTCCTTTTTGATTTTATCAATTTCTTCTTTAGATAAGCTAGTATATTTCATGATTGTTTCTAGCGGACATTATCCTTAAGCATTGTTTTAACTATTTCTATAGAATTTTCTATTTTACCTATCTTTTTGCCTTCTTCAATACCATCGAGTCTACCATCTTCATTATAAATGCGTTTGTTCCAGTAATCGTCATTTAAAAGCATTGTCTAAACTATCAGTATTGGTAAACCACTCTAACCATTTGTCTAGTTCCATGAGCATTTCATCCCACTTTGCATAAGCTCTTCTTTCTTCTTTTGTTTTTGCTTCAATAAACCGTAAATATTTTATAAATCTAGAATTAGTATAGTCTATTTTTCTTGTTAAGTCAATACGTACAAAATCTTGTCTTATATCTCCAAAGTATATAGTACTTTCTACTTCTTCTTTAATATCTACTTTAACATTATCAATAAAGTTTATTTTGGTTATTTTATTTGCTTTGCTATAATATTCTATCTTTAAATCTTATTTTATCAAGTGTTACTTCATGACTAACTTTTAACTTATCTTTAAAATGACCTCTTTGATAACCATAATAACACTCTAATAAATCTTCTAAATATTTTATATTTTCTTTTTTAGAATAAGTATCTTTGAATAATAAATCATTAGTAAAGGTACAAATATTTTCTCTTTAGTACTTGTCATAGTTGCTCTTTGCTTTAATATTTCTCGCATATGCAAAGCAATAATAAACAAAAGCGAAAAAGAAAGTCAAAAGACAGATTTATAAAAATCTGCATCAAAATCTCTATGAAAGTGGCACTTTTCTTAACAGATATTAATAAATTTGTTTTATTTTAAAGCAAATTTATTAAAATTTGTAAAAATGCACTTTTAAAAAAATTTTTAAATAAGTTAAGCTTCTTATAAATGAGAATTTATTTTGACCCATTTAAAACTTTATAGTATAATCATATTATAAAGAAAGAAGAATAAAAATGAATCCAGTTATATTTACGATATTTAATATTGAAATTAGATGGTATTCCATTCTTATTTTAATAGGAATAATTATAGGAGTATTACTAATAGAAAAAGAAACCAAAAAAACGGATATATCTAAAGAAGATATATTTAATATCTGTTTTTATGCTATAATATTTGGCATATTAGGAGCCAGGTTATATTATGTTTTATTTAATATTTCTTACTATAAATATAATATACTAGAAATATTTGCAATTTGGAATGGGGGACTTGCTATTCATGGTGGGTTAATTGCTGGAGCATTAACTATCTATTTATATGGCAGAAAGAAGAATTTAAACTCTTTAAGACTTTTAGATATTGTCGCTCCAAGTGTAATACTAGCTCAAGCTATCGGGAGATGGGGGAACTTTTTTAATAGTGAAGCTCATGGCTTTGCTACAACCTATAGTTTTCTTAAAAATCTTCATGTTCCAGAGTTTATTATAAAAGGCATGAACATTGGCGGAACTTATTATCTTCCTACCTTTTATTTTGAGTTTTTGTGGTGTATATTAGGTTTTATAATATTAATAATAGTAAGGAAGTTTAAATATACCAAAATAGGTGTTACTACTTGTCTTTATTTAATTTGGTATAGCTTTGGTCGCTTTTTTATTGAAGCGTGGCGTACGGACTCTCTTATGCTTGGAGGCTTTAAAATCGCTCAAATTATATCTGCTGTATTATTTGTTGTATCCTTAATTTATCTCATATATTTAAGCCATAAAGGTAAATATGTTGATTTATATAACGATATAAATAATGGCCGAATAAACTAAATAGAAAGGAAAAAATTTATGTATGATTTAATTATAATTGGAATGGGAGTCTCTGGAATAAGTGCGGGGATATATGCTAAAAGGGCAGGCTTAAAAGTCTTAATGCTCGAAGGAAATATTCCGGGTGGCCTTATTAATAACATTCCAAATATTGAAAACTATCCTGGTTTTTTTCAAATAAGTGGTCCTGATTTGGTAGATAATTTATTTACAAGTGTGGAAAAAGCGGAAATTGAGTATAAATTAGAAACGGTAACAGATGTTATTTTAGAAAATACTAAAACAATTAAAACTAAAAATAATGTTTATCATAGCAAATATCTTTTAATTGCTAGCGGACGGTCACCAAGATTACTAGGATTAAAAGATGAAGAAAAATTTTTAGGAAGAGGTATTAGTACTTGTGCCTTATGCGATGGTGCTTTATATAAAGGCAAAACCATTGCTGTTGTTGGTGGTGGTTCTAGTGCTTTGTCTGAAGCTTTATATTTATCTAAAATTGTTGATAAAATATATCTTATCCACAGGAAAGAAGAATTTCGCGCCGAAGACGCTTTAATTCGTAATGTTAAAAACATCCCTAATATTGAATTAATTCTAAATAATGAAATTAAGGAATTAATTATAGAGAATGATGAATTTAAAGGAATTAAATTAAAAGACCGAGATTTAAAAGTTGCTGCATTATTCCTCTATATTGGTTTTATTCCTAACACTAGTTTCTTAAATAATACCGGAATTTTACTTGAAAATGATTATATAGTTGTAGATAAAAATCAAAAGACTAATATAGATGGGGTGTATGCTGCTGGTGACGTAACCAAAAAAGAAATATATCAAATAATAAATGCTGCTAGTGAAGGTGCCGAAGCTTCTATAAATATTAGTCATAATTAAAAACTAACCCTTATCGGTTAGTTTTCGTTATTTGGTAAGATATCCGTTAAAGGATCATCTTTTGGTTTATCTGAAGTATTATCACTTGGTTTATTGTCAGAAGTATTATCATCACCAGAATTGTCGTCTGATTTATCTATATTATTATCTGGAGTTTGTGTGCTTGCTTCTTCATTAATGTAAATTTTTAGTTCGGTTATACCATTAACTAAGATTTTATCAGCAATACTCTGATCGGAAATCAAGCCTGGAGCAACGTTACTATTAAAATGAGAATTTCCTGATTTCACAAATTCTTTAGTTAAAGGAATATTATGAGCATTTGCCCAATTCTCCGCTGTATTAACACTTTTACCAACAAAATTAGGCATGGTTTCTAATTTTTCTCCAGATGTAATACTTTCTCCTGTCACTTTAGATTTATATTCTTCATTGACATCAAAACTAAAAGTTTTAGTAATAATTTTTTCTTCAAGTTCTAAATTAACTTTCATTGAGTTTATAATTGCTTCTAAAGAGCCTGGATAATATCCAATAGCGGATGTAACCATTCCCCGGTTAGACAATCTCACTGGCAAACTATAATATTCTAAATAAGTTTTTTGAATAGAAAGAAAGTCGCCATCACCAAAAGATTTAGATATCATTTCTTTCATAACTTCATAAAAAGATAAAATCTGGTTTTTACTCATATTAGTAGCCAAATTATTAGTTACCGCTCCTAAAAGCTCTTCAATATTAAGAATACTAGACGGACTAGCAAGCTTTTTAGCTATTGCTTCAATTATTTGTTGCTGATGTTTATTTCTTGCAATATCGCTTAAAAGATAAGCATGTCTGCATCTTGCATAAGCTAGTGACATTTCTCCATTTAAATGCTGCATACCAGGGTCTATACAAATTCTTTTATCACCTTTTTGGCGTAGTGAGTTTTGTTCACAAATACGGCCATTATAAGTTTTTGCATAAGCTGCATATGTAGGAGCTTCTACATCTACGTCTATTCCGCCCAGTGCTTCAACTAAATCAACTACACCTTTAAAATTAATTTTGACATAATAATCAACATTAATGCCAGTTAATTGCTGTACCGTTTGAATTACACAATTTGTACCATAAGCTGCGGAAGAATTAATTTTCGCATAACGATTATTATTACAAGCAATAGGGACATAAGTATCTCTTGGAATAGAAAACATCGTTGCATTCAATGTTTTAGGATTAAAAGTAATAAGCATCAAAGTATCACCATTAAAGGAAGAACTAGCATCTAATCCTTCAGCTTTCGAGTCAACACCCATTAATAGGATTGTAAAAGGCTCTTTTAAACTTTTATTGCTAATAATATTTGTATCTTGATTTTTCATTTTTTTACTGAATGAGTAAAGTATAATTGTATCATTAATTCCTTCAAAAGAATCTTCATCAAATATTGTTTTATAATTAGCACTTAAAAAAACAGCATCTACTTCTTTATTTAATAGGGCATATACCATCTCGTAGTAGCTAGCATAATTAGTAACTTCTATTTTTTCTAATCCTTCTTTTTGAATTAATTCTAAAGCTAAAACGTTACCTTCAATATCATCACTACTATTAATCATTCCGATTTTGCTTTTATCATCTAATTTAGTATTTTTAAGAGCTACCAAATTTGTCGTATAATTTATATATTCACTTTCAGCTAAATTTCCAATTCCCTTATAAATCACACTAATATAATAATTAGCTACACAAAATATAATCACAAATATTATAGTAATTGCACTAGTTACAACTAAAGTCGCCGATTTTTTTAAAATTAAATTAATTAAATTCCATAAGAAATAAACAAAAAGCCATATGCCAAATATCCCAATCACAATAAATCTAATAAGCGTTTCAATGCCACTTAAACCTAAGAGGTTTTTAATTAAAAATGTATAACTTATTAAATAAACAATAAAAGTTATAGCATATATTCCTAAAAACAATTTATTTGTCTTTTTTAATTTATTAAATAATACTTTCATAATTCAACCCTATCTTTAATAATTTCTCTTTACTATTATATAATATATTATTCATTCTTTCAATTATTTTATTACCTTTACAAACAATTTACATTTAAACCTTTGGAGTAGATTGAGTATCTATGGTTTATATTATATAATTATTATGAATAGATAGGAGTAAATATGAAGCGAAGTAAGTTAAAATTATTTTTATTTACAGTATTTATATGCTTGGGATTTAGCTTAAATGTTTTTGCTGAAGATATAACTAAATATATAATTATAAATACTAATGCTAATATTAGAACTGGTCCTAGTACTAAATATGAAAAAATTGATTTAGGAAAAGTTAATAGCGTCTTTTCTTTAAAAACAGAAAAAATTCATGCGGATGAAGCTAACAATGGCGATTGTAAATCTGGATGGTATGAAATCAATTATGAAAATAAAAGTGGTTATATTTGTGCCTCTTATGCAAGTATTAAAGATAATAGTGATACTTCTGCTGATATTTATGAAAGACCTTGGACTAGTCCTAAAAAAGCTATAATTGGTGGGGCTAAATTTATTTCTAATTCTTATATAAGTAAAGGACAATTTACTTCTTATTTAAAAAAATTTAATGTTAATCCAGATGGTGCATATAATGTTTATAATCATCAGTACATGGCTAACTTAGCCGCTCCTTATAGCGAAGCAAAAACAAGTTATAATAGTTATTTAGAAAATAATCTTTTATCCTTACCCTTACAGTTTACTATTCCCATTTTTTTAGACATGCCCGATGCGACAAGTTTACCTAATAGTGCTGCTAATACTACTTGCGAAAGTAAAGTAAAAGATAAAGAATTTGAAGCTTTATTAGATCAGGAAAAGTTTCCTGAAAGTTATAAATGCAAATTAAGATTACTTCATGAAAAGTATCCTAAATGGAAATTTAAGTCTTTGATAACCAATCTTGATTTTACTAAATCTGTTAAAAGAGAACAAAGAGTAAGTTCTATTCAAGGCACAGCCTATTATGAAAAAACTAGTAGTTCTACTTGTATTAATATTTATGGTGGAAAATACAAAAATGGCTACTGTCAAACAGAAAGTGGTTGGTATATTGCTAACTTAGAAACTGTTGCTTTTTATCTTGACCCCAGAAATTTTTTAACTGAAGAACGTATTTTAATGTTTGAAAATCTTGGTAATAGTAAATATAGTGAAAAAGTAATATCTTCTATCTTAAAAGGAACATTTATGGAAGGATATTCCTTAATAGATAATATGACTTATGCTAGTATCTTTAAAGAAGCAGGCGAAGAAGCTAAAATAAGCTCCGTTTATCTTGCGAGTCTTGCTATTCAAGAATCTGGCCGTACAGTTAGTAATACCACAAATGGTAAAGAATTTACTTATAATAATATTACTTATAAAAATTTATATAATTTTTTCAATATTGGAGCTAGTTCTAGTGCATCTAATCCAGCTTTAGCTGGTCTTGTTTGGGCAAGTGGTGGATCTGATACTGTAATTGTTGATCCTAACAAACCTCAAGAAAACGAAAAACCTGATGATAAAGAAAATAATGATGATAATAATATGACTACACCTGTAGAACCAGAAAAGCCGAAACTAGATAAAAAAGAAGTTTTACAAAAGTTAAATGCATCAGTTAAAAATGATTGTCTTCTAGGCTTAGGCCTTAAGACTAAAGTTTCTAAAATAAAAAACACGCTAAAAGATTATAAAGTTGAAATAAAAGATGCTAAAGATTCTGATATTATTAAAACCGGCCAAAAAATCACTATCAAGCTTGGTGATGAGGCATTAACTTATACTATAGTTGTCGCTGGGGATGTTGATGGTGATGGTAAAATAGGTGCCACAGATTATGTTAAAATTAAAAATTATATTATGGAAAAAAAGCGAAGTGATTTAAATATTGCTGAAAGCCTTGCTGCCGATATTGATAATAATGGTAAAATAGGTGCTCCTGATTACGTTAAAATTAAAAATAGTATTATGAAAGGATAAATTATGAAAAAGAAAATATCTATTTTAGCAAGTATATTAATTACATTATTTTTAGGTATCATTAATGTGCATGCTGCAAGTTATAATATTAGTGCATATTCTAATATTACAAGAGGTAATAGTACCTATCTTACTATAAGTGGGAATGATGTTACAGGAAGATTTAATATAACCTCTTCTAATCCTTCTGTAGTATCTGTAAGTGAAGATCGTGTTTGGATTGAAAATAATCGTTATAGTGTTAGGTTAAGCGCTTTAAGTGTTGGCTCAGCAACTATTACAGTAACGCCAAGCGGAGTTAGTGATTCTGATGGTAATTATGTTAGCTTGCCTACTAAAACAATTCGCATAACTGTCTCTTTACCTCGAGAAAAATCTAATGATAATAACTTAAAAAGTCTAAGCATTGAAGGATTTGATATAACTCCAGAATTCAGTAAAGACATTCAAGCTTATAATGTTGTCGTTCCCGAAGAGACTAAAAAAATTAATGTTAAAGCATCACCAAATGAATCTCATGCCAGTATCAAAGGAATGGGCGAAATTGAAGTTACAAGTGGCATTAACATTGTTAATGTAGTTGTAAAATCTGAAACAGGTTTAGAAAAAATATATACTATTAATGTCGAAGTAAAAGATAATAATCCGATAATGGTTAATCTTGATAATAAAGAATATTCCCTTGTTAAAATTAAAGAAAATTTGCCTACACCTGAGGGATTTACAGAATCTAAAATCACAATTAATGGTTATGAAATACCAGCATTTGAAAACAGAGTTGCGGATTTAGTCTTAGTAGGTTTAAAAGATGCCTTAGGTGAGATTGCACTTTATTCCTATAGTGCTGGTAAATATGATGCTTATAACGAAATGAAGCTAAATAATCTTCTTTTAATACCTACGACATTTGCAAAAGATTTAGATTTAACAAAGACTACTATTAAAATAAATAATGAAGAATTTGCAGCTTATAAATATAATGCTAAAAGTGAACTTGTTGTTATAAGTGCTAAAAGTTTAGTTGATGGTAAAACTTCTTTTTATTTATATGACCCGGTTAATAATACCGCTGTGCAATATGATGAAGCTTATATTAATGAAATAAATGACACCCTTAATAATTATACTTATATAATCATTGCTTTTGCCGGTGCTTTATTTATCATGTTTATCTTGATATTCTGCTTATTACATAGTATTCGTAAAAAACAACGCAAAATAAATAATTTCTTAGAAAAACAAGAAGCCAAAATTGAAGCAACAAGAAAGTTAAATGATGTGGTTGAAGAAGTTAAGAAAATTACTGCTAATGAAAAAAAAGAAGCGGAAGCTAAAGCAGAAAAAGAAGAAGTTAAAGCTAAAAAGAAAGCTAAAAAAAGTAAGGAGAATACGAAAGAAGAACCAATAAATATTAAAGAAGTTCAAGTGTCTGACCCAAATAATGAAATAAAAAAAGTATTAGATGATTCTGAAGAAGTATACGACTTATTTGAAGACGATAAAAAGAAAAAGAGGAAGATTAAAAACAAGAAATAGCTAATCTTCTTTTTAAATGCTATAATATTAATGGTGGCTAAAAATGGAATTACAAGATATAAAAGGTGTTGGACCTAAAATGTTGCAAAACTTGCATACATTAAATATTTATAAATTAGAAGACTTACTAGAGTTTTATCCTTATCGTTATGATGTTTTTGAACCTATAAATTTAGATGAATTTTATACAGGAGAAAAAGTTGCTATTAATGTTTTAGTTGAAACTACCCCGACTACATCTTTCATTCGCAAAAATTTTAACAAGCTTCAATTTCGTTGCAATCACAATAATAAGACAATGTATGCGGTAATTTTTAATCGAGCTTTTTTAAAACCTCACATAACACTTGGAAAAACTATAACTATAATTGGTCGCTTTGACGAAAAAAGAAATACCTTTATTTGTGATGATATTAAACTAACGCCTTTAACAAAAAAAGAAATAATTCCTATATATCATACCAAAAAAGATTTAAAAATGAGTGACTTAAAAAAAGTAATTGATAATGCTTTAAATGATGCTTCCAAAATATCTAATTACTTACCTGATGAATTTGTAAACAAATACAATCTTATTAGCAAAAGGCAAGCTTTAAGAATGATACATGAACCTCACAACTTTGAAGAAGTAAAGGCCGCTACACTCTATTTAAAATATGAAGAGTTATTTCTTTTTATGTTTAAAATTAATTATATGAAAGGAAATAATGCCATCCAAGAAAAAGAACCTAAAATTTTTAAGCCCGAAGATATTGCAAAATTTATTAACAGTCTTCCTTTTAAACTCACAGACAGTCAAGAAGAGGCAATCGCTTTAATTTTAAAAGACTTAAAAAGCTCTAAAAAAATGAATAGATTAGTACTAGGAGATGTTGGAAGTGGTAAGACCATAATTAGTTTTATTGCTATGTATGCATCGTTTTTATCGGGTTATCAAAGTGTTCTCATGGCCCCGACTGAAGTTCTTGCTAGACAACATTTTATAAGTGCGTGTGAATATTTTAAAAACTTTAAACTAAATATTGAAATCTTAGTTGGCAGTATGACTAAGAAGGAGAAGGATCATGTTCGTGAACAATTACTAAATGGCAATATCGATATTTTAATAGGAACACACGCTATTATTGAAGAGGATGTTAAATTTTATCGTTTAGGACTCACTATTACTGATGAGCAACACCGTTTTGGAGTAAAGCAGCGGGAAACTTTAAAAAGTAAAGGCGATGTTCCAGATGCCTTATACATGAGTGCTACTCCAATTCCGCGAAGTTATGCTCTAACCATTTATGGAGATTTAGATGTATCTGCATTAACAACTAAACCAAGTGGCCGTAAAGAAATAATTACTAAAGTAAAAAAATATAGTGAATTAAAAGAAGTACTCAGCCATATTTTAGAAGAGATAAAAAATAATCACCAGATATATGTTGTTGCCAGTCTTATTGACGATAATGAAGAATTAGATTTAAAAAGCGTGGAAACACTAAAAGAAAAGTTTAGCATGGCCTATCAAGATAAGGTACCAATTGAAATACTTCATGGCAAATTAAAACAAAGGGAAAAAGATTCTATAATGGAACGTTTCAAAAAAAACGAAACCAAAATTTTAATATCAACAACGGTTATTGAAGTTGGTGTTGATATTAAAAATGCCACGATTATGGTAATATTTGATGCCGACCGTTTTGGACTTGCTACCCTCCATCAGTTACGAGGCCGGGTTGGCAGAAATTCTTTTGCCAGTTTTTGTTATTTAATAAGTGATAAAGAAAAAGAACGCTTAAAAGTATTAGAAGAGAGTAATGATGGCTTTTATATTTCTGAGCGGGATTTAGAACTTCGAGGTGAGGGAGACTTATTTGGCATTCGCCAAAGTGGTGTTAAAACATTTAAATTAGCTAATTTAAAAACAGATTTAAAAATCATGCTTCAAGCTAAAAAAGATAGTGAAGAATATATAAAAAGTGGAGCTTATAAAAATAATTTATCTTATTACCAAATCATTAAAAATTTAGATAAATTAAACTAAAGCGTATAATAAAAAACAAATTGCTTAAATCTAATTGACAAAAACCGAAAAACATAATATCATTAATATGACATGATAAACAAAGATCATGTCCGATGTCACTTTTACGACTTAATGTGAAAGTGAGTCAACCAAAACCCCCTGAAGGAGCCGAAAGGCTCCATTTTTGTTATTATTAATTAAAAATGATTAAGATTTATATAAAAGAGTTTAAAAAGTGTTAATTTTGATTAAAAAAGTTTAATAAAAATGCCACCTAAAATAGTATAAATAGCACATAATCAATGTTATAATATAAGAGATTTAAATTTTTAATCTATAAAAGTGCAATATTATCTGCACAAAATTATATATGCAAAGAATTTAAAATACAATTTAATATTATGTTTAATGAATTGGTCAGACACGTCTGACCAATTCAAAAAGGAGGTTTTATTCTAAATTATTTCAAGAGATAACAAGTAATATTAAGAATGCTATTACCAAAAATTAATTAAAAATTATGTCAAATGCTAGTAAAAAATGGTTAACTTGTAAATGCTTATAATATAGAAACTGTGTTAGCTGAAAAGTTAGAAACAATACTAAGTAGAGCATAAGTAATATTAAAAAAAGATTTTTATGATATATATTTAATCTAAACAAAAGATTTTGATAATATAGCTAAAGATTATTTTAGAAAAACTATTAAGAATACTTTTAAAGAGAGAGTCCACAGATAATATTCTAGAAATATTTAATTTTATAAAAGAAATTATCTGATAAAAATTATAGGAATTATTATTTAAAAGAAATAAATATTAAAATAATATAAAATTCATTAAAATTATATTTGATGGAATTATGATACAAGCTTTTTAATTACAGCAGAGGTGATTAATATAGAACATTTAAATGATAGAAGAACTTATAATAAAATATTAAAAAAAATTAATAAGGATTATATAAAATATTTTAAGATGTATAGATATATTCATTTCAAGAAAAGAACTAGTAAAAAAATTATGGATATACAATATGAAATTAATGAATTAATTAATTTATATTTACAGTTAATTAAGAATATGAAACTAGAAAAAAGTATAAAAATCACATATAATGAATATATAATTGATACTAAATTTATTATAATTAAATATAAAAATTTAATTGACCTGTATAAATTATTAATTGATGATTTAATTATAAAATATTGTTGTTTTGATAGTTGCACGACATTTAATCAATTGATTGACAATTATCAGATTAATAGTAACTATAATTATGAAAACATAAAATATTATTTTGAAATAATTAAAAAAGATTATATAAACAGACATACTTATTGTATTGCATGTGACATGTCAATGTTTAATTTAAAATGTGGCGATGTACTAATGTTTTCTACTAAAACAGGTTTTGATTATAAGGAAATAAAAACTGGTAAACATAGTAAGAAAATAGTAGATTATGTGTTAAATGATAAAATTGAAGAATTATATGATGATAATAATAAAGAAGCAAAAAGAATAAAAAAACAACTAGATAAACATATTTATTTGGATTCGATAATAGGATTTCCGCTTACAGAAGATGGATTTAGATTTCCCGAGAATGTTCACAATGAAAAAACATTTTTTAAAATGATAAAGCAAGATTTAAAAAAAATTCATAATCAGTTATATATTGAAAAGGAAGTTGATGAGTGTATTAAATACTTAATCGTAAATAATATATTATCAAATAATGGTTTAAATAATAAATTAAGTGAATATGAATGTAATGGAATGGATATATTTACTTATAATGAATTTATATATGATTCATCAATTCATAGACCATATTTATTAAAATGAAATAAAAGAGAATACATTGATTTAATTATGAATAACATTACTATTTATATTAAAATAGATTCTATAAAATTTTTGAATTTATTAAAAGAGAAAATTAAAAACTTATCATTTGAAAAAGCATTGCAGGAAGACTATAAAAATAATCAAATTTTAATTATTAAAGGGAAAAAAATAGTAATTCTAAAAGAAAATGAACCAAAACTTTTTTTAGGCAAAATGATATTTTACCGAATTGCCTCATTATTTTATATTTCGTCTTATTCAATAAATAAATTTGTAAATGATTTAGATTCAATAAATTTTGAAAAATTAGAAAACCATGAATAAAGTAGCAAAATTTTGAGCTTTTATACTTATACTTAAATTTATTTTATTAAAATTAAAAAAATAAGTAAAGTATAAAGAAAAATAAAGTCTTAAAAACTAAATAAACCGAAATTTTTAGAAAAAACTATAATTTTTGAAAGTTGAAATTAAATTAAACTACCACCTTTGATTGACTTGTGTAGTAATTTAGTTTAAAATGAAGTCGGTTATCAAAACATAGGATTGGAGAAGAAAATGAAAGAAGAATATAATACTTTAGAATATTACAATAAAAATGCTGAAACTTATTTTGAACAAACTAAAATATGTGATTTAGACGAAAACTATAATCGCTTTTTAAAGCACTTAAAACCTAATGCCTATATTTTAGATTTTGGGTGTGGGTCAGGTCGTGATAGCTTATACTTTTTAAATAATGGCTATAAAGTTAAGGCAATTGATGGTTCCCTTGAAATGTGCAAAATTGCTAGTTCTTACATTAATAAAAATGTCGAATTAATGACTTTTGAACAATTAGCTGATATAGCAACATATGATGGTATATGGGCATGTTCTTCTATTTTACATGTACCAAAAGAAGATTTACCAGATATTATTTCTAAAATGCTTAAAGCTTTAAAAGAAGATGGCGTTATATTTACTTGTTTTAAAAAAGGGACAGGAAGCAATATAAAAGAAGGAAAATATTATAATTACATTACTAAAGAAGAATTAGCAAATATTATTAGTAGTTTAAAATTAAATGCCGAGATAATAGATTACTTCGAGACTAAGCCTAGCACTAAAAGGCCGAATACAGAGGGTACAATTTGGGCCAATTTCATAATCAAAAAAATATAGTGTCAATAAAGAGTTAATGGCTCTAATAATAGTCGTGTACTTATTATTTTTTAGTGTATAATAATAAGTAGGAGTGAGTAATATGCGCAGTAATAAACTTAAACTAAGTAAAAAAGGCAAACTAACTATTAGTGCAATTGTAGCTCTAATTACAATAATAACATTGATAATTCCTTCTAAACAAGAAGATTTGAAAGAACATGAAATACTAGAATCTGATAATTATAGTTTAAAAATAGATTATCCAGAAACAGAAAATAAAGAAGTAGCGAAAATAATGGCTAATTATATTAATGATAAAAAAGAGGAATTTATAAAAATAGCTAATAATAAAGAACAAGATTTTAAATATGAATTTTCTGCAACATATAGTTTAACAAATATTAAGGATATTGAAATAGTCCATATTATTATTTATGCTTTTACAGGTGGAGCCCACTATACGAGAGAAGATAAATCTTTTTATTATTATAAAGATAGCACTGAATTTTTGGATATAACCACATTTTTAAAAACTAAAGAAAGTTTAAATGACCTTGCATCTAAAACTTATTATTACGTTATGAAATATGCTTTAGATAAAAAAATAGAATTCAATAAAGAAAATGTCGAAGAGGGTACAGCTAGCACTATTGCTAACTATAATCATTTTTCTTTTAATAATGAGGGATTAGAGATAATATTTCCACCATATCAGGTATCTTGTTGGGCTGATGGTGAAATAAGAGTTACAATACCAAATGAAGAGTTAATAGATATAATTAAAGAGGAATATATAACTAAAAAAGCTGATTTAAATATTGATAAGCCTATTAAACGTTCTTTGAACGAATTTAAAAATAAAAAACTAATTGCCTTTACTTTTGATGACGGACCATCAGGTGATGCTACATCTTACCTTTTAGACAATTTAGATAAATATAATGCTCGTGTTACCTTCTTCGTTTTAGGAAGTCGGGTTAAGCAGTACGAAAGTAATCTAAAAAGAGCCTACATGACTGGTAATCAAATAGGAAGTCATACTTACAGTCACTTAAACTTATTTAAATTAAATGACTATGATATTTTAAATGAAGTAGTAAAAACTAATGAAGCTATTAAAAATATTATTGGAGTGGAACCTAATTTGTTACGACCTCCTTATGGTAATATTAATGCTGATATTAAAAAATTAACTGATATGTCGACCATTCTTTGGAATATCGATACAGAAGATTGGAAATATAAAGATAAAGAGAAAATCGCTGATAATATAATTAAGAATGCTCATGATGGAGCTATAGTTCTTCTTCATGATATTTATAAAACTTCCGTAGAAGGAGCCTTGCTTGCAATGGAAAAACTTGAAAAAGAAGGATATGCTTTTGTTACCATCGAAGAAATAGCTAAGCTGAAAAATATTAAACTAGACAAAAAAACTTCTTACTTTAATTTTAAATAAAATCGTAAATTTTTAGAGTAATTGCAGTTTTTTAGAACAGAAGCTCGTTTATCAGACTTATTTCAGAAAAAATATCCTAAAACTGAAATAAGTCTTTTAAATTTAGTGATAAAAAGTAAAATTGTTCCATACTGAAAATAACTGGCGAAAGTCAGTTTTTTAAACTTATTGCAGTTTATTGTTTCCTTGTATTTATAATAATTTTATTAATTTATAACAAATAAAGGTGAACTTTATTTGAATAAATATTTTAAATTCTAATATTTGTCAATGGTCAAGATAAACTCGACTAAAGTCTCGCCATTGACAAAATCAAAATAAACTATTAAATAAATCTTCACTAAAAATTTTTATAAAAGCATCTTTAGGTGTATATGAGTCTAAAGATTTTAAAGGTTTATTAAGTAGTGTATAATTTATTTGTTTAATATCATATTTTGTATATTTATCTACAGAAGATTTTTTAGGAAAGAATAATCTTAATTGTTTATTGATGTTTTCTACATTAGATTTTTGATTAGATACATATGGGTCACAAAAAAATAATTTACATCTTTCTTCACCAGTTATTTTAGAAAAACAAATACCATTAATATCACTCATACAAGGGTCTCTATCTGTAAGGATTGCTGGTATCATTTCAATAAAATAATCAGTTCCAATTTTTTCTTCTAGCTTATCTAAGAATTCCACAACTTTATTAGAATCTGGATTTTTAATAATATCAAGTAAAGTAAAATGGACTTCTGGCAAGATAAATGATAAAATATTATTACTATCTGTTTTTATAGCACCTAGAAAATCTAGTTGCCAAACATATACGTTGGGATTATTATGTTTAAAAGCAAGGTAGTCAAGATAAGTATGATTACTTCTATCAATTAAATTGTTAGAGTATTCATACTTTTTATTATGTTTTCGCTTTTTGTATTTAACAGCATAAGGCAAGTCCATTCTTGTAGTAGTTAAATAACCTTTATTTATATATCGATATAATGTAGTAATAGATTTATTGATTTGAGCATTATTTTCAATTTTTATTTGGTAAATAGATTTTTTATTATCAATACCAGATTTAATAATAGTATCCAATTTTTTAAATTCTTCAGAAGATATATCAAGACCTTTTCTAGAAATTTTTAAATTATAATCTGCTTTATTTTGTGCAGTTTTAGCATTATAAATAAACTTGTTAAAAGAGCAGTCGTGATATCTTTTTTTACAATTAGTACAAACATAAGGCCATCTGTTTAATTTAGGACATATTTCCTTATTATTTTTAATTGGTTCAATAATGTTTCTATTTCTTTTTACCTCTCTAGAAATACCAGTAGGATGCAAGTCCAATAATTCACCAATATATTTTGCTTTCATTTGATGAGCAATTCCTGATGCAATTGTTTTTCGTTGTTCATAGTTTATATGTTTCCATTTTTTCATTTTTAATTTTCTCCTTTTTTATACAAGGAAACATAAATTATATTATAACCAAACTTATTTCATTTTTTAACTACTAAACTGAATTCCAAATGAAAATTAACGAATTTTAAATAAAATAATATAAGCATATTGCATTTAAAAAAATTAGTTATATAATAAAATTAAGAGGCGAGTTTATGAAAAAGTTATTTTATTTAGTTGGGGGAGTTTTAATATTTTTAAGTCCATGTTCTGTTTATGCAGAGACAAGTGGAGCAAGTAATGCCAAAGCAAATGTGTTAGCAACACCGGCTTTAAATATGACATCAAAAACTTACAATTCAGTAACATTTACAATTTCAAAAGTGGAAGGAGCAACAACCTATCAAATTGAAAGAGCAACAAATGCTAATTTTACTACTTATGAAACAATTAGTACGAAAGATTTAAAATATACAGATAAAAATCTTGTTACAGGTAATACCTATTATTATCGCATTGCAGCTAGAGGGAATAATGCTACAAGTAATAAATCAACAGCTATAACTGTCAAAATGGAATTAGATACTCCGGAAATTAATGTTGAAAAATATTCTTATAATTCTTTAAAATTAAATATTACTCCTGTAAAAGGAGCTAGCTATTATAAAGTAATCGTAAAAAAATATAGCACTACTGTCCAAACATTTAATACGACTAAAACTGCAAATATTATTGAAAATTTAGAAAATGGTAATAGTTATGACATATATGTTACAGCTTATACGAAAACTACTAATGGTGATGTAGCAAGCGATGTAGCTTATAATTATCAAACTGTTAAATTGCCACCCGTATCTAATATTAATTTAAAAGTAAATAAAAATAATGAAATTACTATTTCTTATAATGCTGTACCAGGTGTTTCTACATATGTTATTTATCGGAGTGAGGGCTATTCAGGTTATGAAGAAATAGTTCGTACTACAGGCACTACTTATGTTGATACTAAATTAGATGGTAATAAGTCTTATTCCTATAGAGTGGAAGCTTTGGCTAGTGCTAATAATGAGACTTATACTAGTTATGATTATTCTAGAAAATATGTTTATCCACTTAAATCACTTGCGAAACCAAAATTAACTGTCAAAAAAACGAATGAAGGTTATTATGCCCGCGCTTTAGAATTTAAAGTAAGTGAAGTTGCTTATGCAAGTGCTTATTACATTTACGAAATAGACTATAAAAACCAATATAATGAAATAGGTACTATCTATGATGCTAAAGATACCCTTAAAATGAGTTATGTTGATTATGGTAATTATAAATATGCAGTTCGAGCTTATAACTATAATGCTGAAGTATATAGTGACTATACAATTATAAACTTTAGCCATATTCCTGAAAAGCCAAGTATATCTATTAAAAAAGTAAAATATAATGAAAATAAAATAACTATTAAAGCTCCAACTGATAATAAAGTTAACAATTTAAGTTATGATACAAAATATAAGTATGAAGTTTATCGTTCAACTGATAACAAGAAATATACTTTAGTAAAAACCTTAACTGGTAAAGATGTTTATAGTGATTTAGTATATACGGATAAAATAAAGGATGCGAAACCAGGTAAAATTTATTACTATCGGGTTAAATTAGTCATAAATAAAGCTAAGTCTCAAGACAGTAATACGGTAAAAATGAAGTCTGTAATTCCAAAACCAACCATTAAAGTTAAAAGTGATGGGGGAAAAAGGACTATTACAACCGATAACCTTGGTAGTGGTATCAAATACATATATTATGCCTCAACCAAAAAAGATGGCAAATACAAAAAAATATGTGAAACTACTAAGACATCATGCAGTAAAACAGTTGATTGGACAAAAACTAATTATTATAAAGTTGTAGCAACCTTAAATGGTAAAAAATATTCGGAAAGTAAAATAGTAACATCTAAAGCTAATAACAAAACACCTAACATTAATGTTTATAATAGTGCTAATGATAAACAAATAATAAAATATGATAGTTTAGGTAAAGATGTAAAATATATTGTTTATAGAGCAACATCTAAAAATGGTAAATATAAAAAAATTTGTGAGACTACTAAAACATCTTGTAGTGTAGATGCAAGTTGGAACAAAACATATTATTATAAAGTTAAAGCTTATGTAACTGTAGATAAGAAAAAGAAATACACTAAATACAGTAAAGTAAAAAGCCGAAAGGTAACAATGGTTGCTATAGATAAATATCCATTAACTTTAACTACTAATTATGGTGATGCTAAATCAATCATTAAAGGCATAACATTTACTAAAAAATCATCAGGTAGTAAAACTAAATATACTATGAAATTTAACTATAAATCAAAATATTCTAATATTCAAAGAAAAGTATATTACACAGTCTATTTCTATAATTATGATTTGACTAAGAGTTATTCTTATAAATTAACCGAAACATTCTATAGAGGTACAAGAAAGAATACATCTACAACATACGACATCAAGTTACCTAAATGGGCTATGTTCTATTACTTTAAATAAAAACAGAAGTGTTATAAGAATGCACTTCTTTTAAATTATCTAAGATAATTAGGACTATCAACTTTACCAAAGTATATAGGAATAAAGTAGATATTAAGTAATTATCTAAGTAGTAATTAATTTACTTGTTTTTTTATATTTTTTAACATTCTTGCCACACTTCGACAAATATTGCGCGCATACTATGTTATTATAGCCTCTATTCAGGGAGAATTGGAGGTGAATTATTATTATAATTGAAGTAGAAAACGATTTTAAAGGTATTTTACAAGATAAATATTTTAAGCCTTTTTTTAAAAATGAAGATGCTTTAAAAGACTTTATTAATTCTTATTATAAATTTCGAGATATCAATAAAGAATGTAAAATTACCAATATATCATTACAACATAACTTAATACCTAATAAAGATAAAATAAAGTGGTATTATGAAGATATTTTAGTAACTATGGAAGATGGCGAAATGCTTATACTTGAAGCATACACTAAATTTGGTAAAAGAGAATATGCAAAAAGTTATAGTTATGCTTGTCGCACTTATTCTAACCAAATTAAAAGAGGACATAGAGATTATGAAAATAATAAAAAGGTAACCTGTCTTAACATTATGACTGGTAATTTTCGTTTATGTAATGAAAGAATTATAAATAGATATTTACCAATTAATAAAGATAACTTACAAATAATTGATAATGGTGAGATAGAATTAGTCTTAATAAGACTTGATTTATGCGATAAGGTAAATTATAATAAGAGTAAAAAGAGATTTATAAAGTGGCTTAAGATAATAAATGCCAAAAGTTTCAAAGAAATGGAAAGTATAGCGAAAGGAGATGCATTAATGGAACAATCGGTAGAATTTTTAAAGAGATATTGTACGGAGAATTTCGGCCATGGGTTTAATGATATAGTTGAGACACATGCCTTTGAAGCGGCAGAGAAAACTGAAAAAGAGACACTTCTTAAGACAGCCAAGAATCTTCTTAAAGAAGGAATATCAATCAAAACTATCATGAAAGCAACTGGCTTATCTAAAGCAGAAATTAATAAACTAAAAAGCGAAGTGTAAAACATAAAAAAGATTAGTGACATATATTGCCATCTAATTTTTTTTACTTAAAATATTTGGGACTATCAACTTTACCAAGTAAGTAATCAGCGGATATGTTGTATTTTTTACAAATGGTATAGAGAAAGGGGGTAGCAATTAAATTTTTACCATGTTCATAATCAACAACAACGGTATGAAAAGTATTCATTTCATATGCTAATTTTTGTTGAGTTAATTTTTGCTCTTTTCTAAATTCTTTTAAAATTCTACCTGAAATTATTTTATCAATTTCTTTATTGTTAATTTTATATTTTTTGTTGTTAGTTAGTCCTAATATATAGTCAATTGATATATTAAAATAATTAGCTATTTGATTTAGATGCTTTAAAGGGATAATATTTTCTTGTAGTTCGTAGTGATTATATGTTTGTCTTGCAATTCCAAGAATATTAGCCATTTCTTGTTGAGAAAGATTATTTACAATTCTTATTTCTTTTAATTTATCTGTATAATTCATATTATCACCACTAATATACACAAATTTTCTCATTTTATAAAAGTTATTAAAATAATATGCTCAAAATAGGTACATTTTTCTTGACTTTTAAGATATACGATATTATAATTTCAATATAAGCTAGAAAATTCTAAT